>JAKAWO010000072.1 GCA_021827255.1 Acidobacteriota bacterium
CGCGGAGCTTTCAATTTACCATTGTTGCCAGCGGCGTTCAATTTGTTAAGAGCGGAGCATTGCGCTCCGCTGGCCGACAAGCGCCGGACATCAGCCAGCAGGTCTCTCGGAAGGCGTGCGGAGCCGGGAAATGAACTACGATGCGATTCTGGTGGTGTCGTTCGGCGGACCGGAAAAACGCGCCGACGTGATTCCCTTTCTGGAAAATGTTTTGCGAGGGAAGAACATTCCGCGCGAGCGGATGCTCGCCGTGGCCGAGCATTACTACCAATTCGACGGGGTCAGCCCCATCAACGCGCAAAACCGCGCGCTGGCCGCGGCGCTCAAAGCGGAACTCGAGCGGCATGGCCTGCGAATGCCCGTTTATTGCGGCAACCGCAACTGGCACCCGATGCTCACGGACACTCTGCGGCAGATGCAAGCCGACGGCATCCAGAACGCCTTGGCGTTTGTGACGTCGGCCTATAGCTCCTACTCAGGATGCCGCCAATATTTGGAAGATATCGCCCGCGCGCGGGCGCAGGTCGGCGAGCGGGCGCCGGTTGTGGACAAGCTCCGCGTCTTTTTCAACCACCCAGGTTTTATCGAAGCGACCGCCGCCCGGATGAGAGAGGCGCTGGCGCAAGTCCCGCCGGACGGACGCGCAGCGGCGCGGATCATCTTCACCGCGCACAGTATCCCGCGAGCGATGGCGATGAATTGCAAATATGTGGAGCAGCTTCAAGAGGCTTGCCGGCTGGTTTCGGCGGAGGTGGGGCGAAGCGGCTTCCGTCTGGCTTATCAGAGCCGCAGTGGTCCGCCATCTGAGCCGTGGCTTGCGCCGGATATCCTCGACGTTTTGCGCGAGCTTAAGGCGCACCCTTTGGCCCGCCAGGTCGTGGTCGTTCCTATCGGATTCCTCTCCGAACACATCGAGGTGTTGTACGACCTCGATACGCAAGCCAGGCAACTGGCTGAAGAGCTTGGGCTGAACATGGTTCGTTCCCGCACGGTCGGAAGCCACCCGCGATTCATCGCCATGATCCGCGAGCTTGTTCAGGAGCGCATCGAGGGACGCAAGAAGCTGTCGCTGGGATTTATGGGACCCAGCCACGACGTTTGCCCGCCGGATTGCTGCGCGCTGCCGAAAACCAATCGCGGGGCCGCAGGATGACGCGAGCCAGGACCCGAACGCCCGCTCCCGACGGGACAAAGCGGGACGCTTCCCTAACCCTTAATCCATTTCGATTTCGATAAGGGTTGCACTTGCGCCGAGGTGGGGGTAAGATTCAGGCTCTTGTTTTGGACAGCGGTGGATGGCGGGCGGTTCTCCGCCGCTGTCGAAGGGGGCGGGAGGATGCCATGTGGTGGGAGAAAAAGCCCCAGTCGGAGTTCCCCAAGCCCGGACCCACTATCGCGGCTCGGCCTCAAATTGCAAAGGTGGAAAAACCCATGCCTGAAACCATCCGCAGAGAATCCATGGCCACGACGGCGTCATCTGTGCAGGCGGTCATTGGACGCTCCATTATTCTGAAAGGCGAACTCTCAGCCAATGAAGACCTGCTCATTGAAGGTCAGTTCGAAGGCGCCGTCAACCTCCAGGACCATTGCCTGACGGTCGGAACCAACGGCAAGGTCAAGGCGGAAATTAACGCCCGTCAGGTGGTGATCCTCGGGTCCGTTAACGGGAACGTCAGTGCCCGGGAAAAGATCGAGGTTCGCCGCAGCGGCAATGTGATTGGCGACCTGACGGCCGCCAGCGTCTCCATCGAGGAGGGGGCCTACTTTAAGGGCAGCATTGACATCCTCCGCGAAGGCAAGGGCGAAGAGCCGAGGATCGTCGCGGCGGCGAGCGCCTTTGATAACGAGTGAGGTGGCTCGCCCCGGCGCCTAAGACCGCATCGTCCGCCGGATGAGGGCGATCTCTCGAAGGGCGCGGCCCTCGGCGGGCTCACGTCTCGTTCAGCGATCTTCTGATGTCTCCAATCAGGACGGAGGGGAGCCGGAACAAAACGCGCATTCCCTCGGCGGCGCCGCCCTCGAGTCCCGCCCTCGAGTGGCTTTGGAAATACCTCAGTGACGTTCGTCATCCACACTTCCTCGACTGCGGCGCGGTTTCTCCCTCGACTGTCCGGGTCCTCGTCAAGCGCCGCGCGAAGATTTACGTTGCGGACGTGATTTCTCTTTTGCAGCGCGGCGATCCAGCCGTTTGGAAAACCGAAGGCAAAAAATTGGTGTTCAACGAGGAAGAGTTCCTGCGGCGTCTGCCGCGGATTCCTCTCGCCTCGCTGACGGTGATCTGTTGCTGGCATCTGCTTGACCTCATCCCGCGGGAATCGCGAACCCATCTGGCTGGAAGCCTCTTCGGCCTGCTCGAACCCGGCGGAGTTTTTTTTTGTATCCTCCGCGAGCCCTATCTTGCCGCCGGCGTGGATACCCATTGGTGGTTTGAGAACCACAACACCCTCGGAATGGGTGGCGCTGGGCAACGCAATTTTCCCTATCCTGCGGTGACCAATCGCGAAGTCGAGAACCTCATTGCCGGGGCAAGCGCCAAAACGTTTCTCACCCGCTCCGGCCGCCGCGAAGTCCTGATCTTGAAGGGAAAATAGCCGGGTTGCTTTCTCCCCGCGACGACGCCCAGAGCGTCACTCCTTCGGGCCGTGGGTGGGGCCCATCAAAGCTCACGGCCACAGAAACGGCGCGCGGCTAGGAGCGGCAGGACAGCAACCGGCGCGCTTAGAGATGGGGCAGTACGCGGAATAGATCACCCGAGGGTTGTAACTTTTACGCTATGTTTAGCGCGGATAGAGGTTGGCGGGAGCCTGTCAAGCTTCATCCTGGATCGCAACCCTCTGATGCTACAGGAGTTGTTAAAATGGTTTGGCTTATGGAGAATGACTTGCCTTCTACACCGTTGCACGCTCGGTGGGGACCGCCTCCGGCCAGGCCGAGGGGCGCGTCAAAGGCCATCAAAAAAGGGTGGTGGCGTGACGATAGCGGTGACCTTTAGGTCGCCACATGCCGAGCCCATCCGTTCCTCCGAAATTAAGCACCACCCAGATGAGGGCGGAGTGTGGATTGCGGCGAGATAGCCTATAGTATCCTCTCGCGGCGCTGGGCACGGGCTCACAGTCTCCGCGGACGGAGTCGCCCAGTCAAGAGCATGGAGGTGCTTCGATGAGCGAAAACGAAGAGCTGATGAACAATCGCCTCTTGGGCCAAAGGTTGGAAGAAGAATCTCGCGCCTCTGAAGCGCGTTCGGTCCCGGCGGTCGCTCCCATTGCCTCGCGGCTTCGGCCGCGTGGACTCCTCGGCCGCATGGGCACGGCCTTGGCTGTCGCGTTCCTGCTCGCCGTCGCCGTACTCGGCGCCCCGCCCGCCGCTTCGGCGGGTGCTTTCGTCGGCGTTTTGGTTTCGTTCGGTCCGCCCGCGCTGCCTTATTACGCCCAGCCGTTTTGCCCCGGCCCGGGTTATATCTGGACACCGGGCTACTGGGCCTGGAGCCCGGCTTACGGATACTTCTGGGTTCCCGGCACCTGGGTGTTGGCGCCTTTCCCGGGCGCGCTCTGGACCCCCGGCTACTGGGACTGGGATGGCGCCGACGGCGGCTACGTCTGGAACGAAGGCTACTGGGGGCCGGTGGTTGGCTTCTACGGTGGCATTGACTACGGCTACGGCTACACGGGTTACGGCTACCAAGGCGGGTATTGGAATCGCGGCGCCTTCTATTACAACCGCTCGGTTAACAACGTCAACATCACGAACATCAGGAACGTCTATTACAGGACGGTGGTGAACAACTCCCGCGGCCCGGCCGTCAGTTACAACGGCGGCCGCGGAGGCGTGATGGCCCGGCCCACGCCGCGCCAGATTGCCGCGGCGCGAGAACGGCGTTACGGGCCGCTGGCCGTGCAGCGGCAGCACATCCGGGCCGCTCAGGCAATCCCACAGCAACGCGCCTCTGTAAACCATGGACGGCCGGAGATCGCCGCCACGCCCAGGCCTGGAATGTTCCGAGGCCGCGGCGTCGTCTTTGCCAGCCGGGCTGGAGCACCTTACCACGAGCCGCCCATCAGCCGCGCGACGCGGTCGCGCGGCGCCCCGGCGCGCAGAGCGTCTCCTGGTTACACCCCTTTTCGGAGGGTTGCCCCGCAGCGGCAGCCAGCCCGCCGTGGTAGCATGGGACGCGTCGCTCCAGCCCGACAGCGACAGCCGAGCTATAGGCCGCAGGCCCCTCGCGCTCCACAGCCGCACACGTACAGGGCTCGCCAGCCGATGGGGCGCCGAGCCAGCCCCGCGCGACCTCAGATGCCTCGCGGCCGCAGCGCTCCTCGCTATACACCCCAGCTACAGCCTGCGCAGCGAGGTCGTTCGCAAGATCACGGCCGAAACCCGGGTAAGCCTTAACGTAGGAATGAGGGCGTCAGGATCGCACCCCAGAACCCCCTGACGCCCCTTTTATTTCTGCCTCGCGCTTCTTTCTCCGCTGGCTTCGATGGACGAGTGAGAGTGTTCCTCTGTCAAATGTGACCTTCTGCCCTTGTCTTGATCAGATGGAGGGCGGCCTTGGCGTATCGAGTTTATTGGCAAGAGTTCCTTAAGGTCGGGGATATTGTTTTTGGGATATGACAATTAGTATGGCTGGACATTCACCCTCTGACGCTCGTGAAAAGCACTTGACTTTTGAATCGTTTAGCGATAGTAGATTTGGTCGGTGCCTTGCGGATTGCTGTAAGGAGTGATAGCGATCAGACAAAGCTGGTTCGCAGGTTCTCTAGTGTCACGTCGGGAACAATCGGAATCGCAAGAGAGGTGGACTCATTGCGGATTTCAGGCACGAAACGACGGTTGGTTGTGGGGCCTCCAGCATCTGGTTTCAAACGAGTTTGAAGGAGAAAACAACCATGTTTCTCAAACGGCAGAGTAACGGCAGGAGTTTGCTGGGGCTGATGGCAGTAGCGACGATGACGCTGCTGTTATCATCGTTGGTCTGGGCCCAGTCCACCACCACGGGGGCGGTCTCAGGCCGTGTGACAGACCCTAGCGGCGCGGTCATTCCCGGCGCGAAAGTGACGCTGACCGACAATGCCACTGGCGCGACACGAACAACGGTATCGGACAGCAGCGGGATTTACGATTTTGCCTACGTCAAGCCGGGAAGCTATACCGTCAAGGCCAGGGCGAAGGGTTTCCAGTTGGCGTCGCTGGCAACCGCGGTCAGTGTTGGAGCGGTGGGGACTGTCAACTTTGCCCTTCAACTGGCGGCTGAAACCGAGCGCCTGAGCGTCACGGCCGAAGCGCCGGTGGTGCAAACCGGCAACGCCAACGTCTCCCAGACCGTCACACCCCTCCAGGTTACCGAGGTGCCGAATCCTGGCAACGACCTTACCGCCCTCGTCCAGGCGGAGCCCGGGACCGTAATGAACACACAGGCAGGCTACGGGAACTTTTCAATGTACGGCCTGCCGGCCACATCCAATCTCTTCACTGTGGACGGCATGAACGACAACGACCCATTTCTGAACCTCAATAACTCCGGCGCGACCAACCTGATGCTCGGCGCCAACGACATCAGCGAGGCGACCGTCGTGACGAACGGTTACGGCGGCGAATACGGCGGCCTGGCGGGCGCCTATGTCAACTACGTTTCCAAGTCCGGAACCAATCAGTGGCATGGCGACGCCATGTGGCAGTGGAATGGTCGCGCCATGAACGCCAACAGCTTCTTCAACAACGCCACAGCGACCCCCCGTGCCTTCGACAACGTCAACTCCTGGGCAACCGCGCTGGGTGGCCCGATCAAGAAGAACAAAATCTTCTTTTTCGTGGATTTTGAGGGCACGCATATTTTGCTGCCTACCAGCGCCAAAACGCTGGTTCCCACGGCCGCCTTCGAGTCCGCAACGCTCACTAATCTCGCTAACGCCGGCCTGACAAATTCCATCCCTTATTATAAGAACATGTTCAGCCTTTACAACAGCGCTCCGGGCTCGGGCGCGGCGAAGAACACCGAGCCGAACGGTGGTTGCGACAACATTACAACCGGCGAGCTAACGGCCGTAGGGATGCCGGCTGGCGCCCCCTGCGTGGACTCGTTCCGCTCCACGGCGACCAACCTCACCAAGGAATGGCAACTCACCGAGCGAGTGGACTTCAATATCAGTGATAGCGACCGCTTGTTTGTGCGGGAGCTGAACGATCGGGGCTTCCAGGCGACTTATACCGACCCCATCAGCCCCATCTTTAACGGTGGAAGCAACCAGCCCGAAACCCAGGCTCAGCTTGGCGAGACTCACCTCATGGGGAGCAACAAGGTCAACTCTTTCCGCGCCTCCCTCAATTGGTATTCGGCAATCTTTACCGCTCCGAACCTGGCGAAGGCGCTTGCCACTTTCCCCACCACGATGATTGTAAACGATGGCAGCCTGGCGTACATGGGCGGCATCGACCTTGACTGGCCGGAGGGACGCAAGGTCACTCAGTATCAGTTTGTGGATGATTTTTCCTGGACAAAAGGCAACCACACCCTTAGGTTCGGTGGCGACTTCATCCATTACAACACCAGCGACTTTGATTACGGTATCTACACCTCGGGCCTCGAACTGCCCTTCACGCTCGACGACTTTTTCTGGGGTGGGGTCGGCCAAGGTCCCAATGGGGCGGGCGACCTTTTCGAGCAAAGCTTCCCCAGCTCCCTGGTGGAGCCGATCGCCAACTATGGTCTTGGATTTTACGGGGAAGACGATTGGCAAGTCCGCCCGGGATTAAAGCTAACCTTCTCGCTGCGCGGCGACAAGGCTTCGAACCCTGAGTGCATCCACAATTGCTTTGCCCGATTGGTTTCGCCGTTCCCTTCGCTGAACCACAGCGCCTCGATACCTTACAACCAGTCCATCCTCACCAATCAGCGGCAGGCGCTCACCGGCCTCACCAACATCGGCTGGGAGCCGCGGTTTGGCTTCGCGTGGCAGCCTTTCGGAACTTCCCACAACACCGTGCTACGCGGTGGATTTGGCATTTTTTACGACGCTTTTCCGGCCTTCGCGGCAGAATCCATCTCTGAGAACCCTCCCCTTGACAACACGTTCCTTGCGTTTTTCGACAACCTCTCGCCGGCCGAATCCTCGAATCTGTTTCTGGACACCTCAACCGCCAATTCCACTTTCTTGAGCCAATACGCCAGCGGCGGGACGCTCGCTAGCATTGAGGCCGCTGACCCCTTATTTGCCCCGCCCACCTTTTTCGGCACCGAGCAGAAAACGCACGCGCCTCGTTATCAGAAGTGGAACCTCGAAATCGAGCAAGGAATCGGCAAGAGGACTCGCTTCAGCCTCGACTACGTTGGTGACCACGGCGTCCATGAAGCCCTGATCAATAACGGCATCAACGCTTACGCGCCAGGTTTCGTCGGGCTTCCCAGCGCGCCTCCCGACTCTCGTTTTGGCACCGTGAGCTACGCCCAATCGAACGGCGACTCTAGCTATAATGGCTTGACCGTCTCTCTCCAGAGCCAGTTTAGCCAGGGTTATTTCCAGGTCGCTTACACATGGAGCCATGCCCTCGACGACGTTTCGAACGGCGGCTTCCTGCCTTTCAGCTTCGATACCAACACGAGCGCGTTGAATCCGCAGGACCCTTACAACATTCGAGGCAACTGGGGCCCGGCAGACTACGACGCGCGCCATTACTTTACCACCAGCTACGTTTGGCAAGTCCCGTTTAAGAGGGCGCTCTTCGGCCATGGCCCCGATGCCCTCGTCAATGGCTGGCAGCTTTCCGGCACCCTGTTCACGCGCAGCGGCCTTCCTTACACGCCGTATGACTCCAATGCGACCAGCGCCCTCTCTTCCACCAATTACGGCGCCCAAATCCGCGCCACGTTCCTTGGGGGGGCGGTCACGTCGTGCAGCAGCCCGGTGACGCCGTGCTTGACCACGTCGCAATTTGCTCCCTCGACATCTTCTCCGACGGGCTTCGGAATCACGCAGCGCAATTTCTTCCGCGGTCCCAACTACTTCGACACCGATATGCAGGTCACTAAATACACGACCATCCCCCATTGGGAAACGGCCAGGCTGGGACTGGGATTGCAGTTCTTCAACCTGTTCAACCATCCGAATTTCGATCAGCCGGTGGCGGACATCGCCAATCCCCAATTCGGCACGATCATCAACACGCTCAGCCCGCCAACCAGCGTGATGGCCGCGTTTCTGGGGGGCGACGCTTCGCCGAGAATGATTCAACTCAAGGTCAACCTCACGTTTTGAGTGAGTTGGAAGACATTTAGTTTGACAAAACAACTCGGCCACTTCCGAGAGAGGGTGTGATCAGGCAGCCCCTGTTTGACCGCCCTCCGATCCTCGGCGGAAGTTCTCCCCAACAGCCCTTAATTCTGAAGGGCGCGGTTACCTAAGCAAGGTTGCGTCCGCCAGCCCGCTTTGCCGGTGACCCGGCTTCTGGGAACTCGTAGAACATGAAGATGAAGCGGTTTTCCCGCCTCCCTTTTTGCTTTTGCCTGCTCGGCATGAGAAGGCAGCAATGGGTGGAGCAACAGCGAGGCGGGCGCTTCCGGCGTCGCGGCAAACTGCGCCCCTCTGAAGCCTGCCGCTCCCCTGGAAGGGTCTGAGAGTTGGCCCTGCCTGACGGGCTACTGGGCGGCAGCGCGCACGCCGGTAAAGTCCAGGCTGAAACGCTCATTGCCGGCGGTTCCTTTCATCGAGTCGCCGGTCACTGTGGCCTTATAATTCATGGTAAAAGTCCCCCGCGGCGTGTTGCGCGTGACGGTGAAGGCGAGCGCATCGCCCTTGACGGTCCCTTTGATGGGCGTGTCTCCCATACGGCTCGAGAGCGTGCCTTCGACCGAACTGCCATGCTGTTCGAGCTTGAGGGTCTGATGGAAGGTTCCGCGTTGACCATTCATAGTGAGGGCCCAAGTGCCCGCAACGTTCGCGCCCTTGGCCAAGGCCGGCTGGACAGCGAAGAGTGCCAAACCCAGCATCAGCGCCAAGCCCGAAAGGTGGTTGACCCGCTTCATGGTGACCTCCTTAACAAGAGTTTTACCGCGGCCGGTTGGAGCTGCGGCGGATATTAGACCAGACGAAACGGCCCGCTCGGCGGTTACGACCATGAGGACAAGAACTACGATGGATGACGCGCCCCGCTGGGGTTAGAGTAGATGGCGCAAAGGCGGATCACGGCGCGGTCGCGGAGGGTGAGAGGTGCAACGGCGGCTTGAAGGCTGGCGCGTTTTGCTGGCACTGGCGGGAGTGGCGGCGTGCGCGCCGGTGAGCCCTGCGATGGCTTCGGCGCTCTTTAGCCGCGGATACACAATGATTCCCGAGCCGCAGCATATTGATTTTGCCATTCGGCAAATGGTATGGGCAGGTGGAGGAAGTGCGAAACCAATACGCGCGGACGCACGGCCTGCCGACGAGAACTCAAAGGCTCAACTGGAAAAACACGGGGCTCCAGCCGTGATGGGCGGACCACTTAAAGTTCGTCCGACGCGCGGAAGGGGTGCGAAAGCGCCTCGCCGGATGTAAAATCACCGCGAGGAGGACGCCATGTTTACCGCGACGGCCAATTTGATTCTGCCCGCGACGACAACCGGGTCGTTCCCGCGCCCGCGGTGGTTCGACGCCTGCATGTGGGGCCGCCCGCTCGACACCTGCATGCTCGATGTGCGCTTCCGCGAAAAATTCCAGGACGCGATGGCCGTCGTCATCGGTGACCAGGAACGCGCCGGGCTGGACGTTCTGACGCACGGCGATTTTCACGTGGATGAAGACATGGCGGGGCGCGCCTGGCATCATTACCCGTTGCAGCGCTGGACGGGCCTTGGAGGGGATCACTTGCAGCCGGAGGAAACGACCGCGCCGTGGCTGCACTATCCGCCGGGCACGCTGCTCAACGAAATTTACACCGGATGGCGATGGCCGCACGTCGTGGGCAAAATCGAGCATCGCCCGCTCGATTATCCAAAGATCTGGCGCATGGCGCAGTCCAAGACGCGCAGGCCCGTCAAGTTCGGCACCTGCTGCTCGCAGGTGATGGCGCTGTTTTTGGACATCCACACGCCCAACTACAAAGACAAGCGCGAAGTGATCTGGGATATGGCGGTGGCGATGAACAAAGAACTCCTGGCCCTGCGCGACGCCGGCTGCCGGTGCATCCAGACCGAAGAGCCGACGTTCCATTTCATGGCCAACACGTACGGCAAAGACCACGCCGAAGTGAAATTCATGATTGAGGCCTTCAACCGCGAAGTCGAAGGCCTGGACGACGTGGAGCTCTGGATTCACACCTGCTGGGGGAATCCCAACATGCAGCGGGTGATGGAAGACACCAGCTACGCCAATTCGATCGAAATTTATCTTGAGCGTTGCCGCGGCGACGTGTGGACGCTTGAAATGAAAGATCGCAATCAGAAAGACCTGGAATTATTCGCGCCCTTCAAAAACGCTTTGAAGAAGAAGATTGCCATCGGCGTCGTCAGCCATCGCACGCTCCAGGCCGACCGGCCCGAGGACGTGGCGGGAGAAATTCGCAAGGCGCTGAAATACATTCCTCCGGAGCAATTGATCGTCTCAAGCGATTGCGGCTTTGGCCGGCAGGGCGCGAACCGCGAAATCGCCTTCTACAAGGCGAGCGCTATCGCGCAAGGCGCGAACATCGTCCGGCGCGAACTCGGGCTGCCGACAACCTACATTGCTGCCGCGGACCCCAAACTGCAAATGGACGTGGTTCCTGGGCGCGACGCGGCGCGGGCAACGGTCGGGCGGACTTAAGCCGCCTGCGCGGTGGTTGCCAGGGGCTTCGCAGGCGGGTTGACATGCGTTTTGCATGAAAGTATGCGCAGCGCATGGGCAGCATGGTTCAAATTCGGAACGTCCCGCCATTTCCATCTTTGATGTCGTTCAGAACGCTGCAAATGCATTTCGCTCGGGCCACTTGGCCAAAATTTCGGCCTTCGCTAGGTTAAGGCCGTGAATTTGTGCTGGCAAAACCGGCAGACCTTCGCCGCTGCCTGTACGAACTCCGCACACTCTGGACACTGCTTCTTGCCCTGCGCTAGCGCCACTTTTTTCACATCCGACTTTGAGCCCAGAACTGCAATTAACCCGATGAGAGGACTCAAAATCAACGAGATAAAGAATACGCCTGCCGCGCTCTGCCCTCTCCTCCGCGCCCACACCGCGAGCAACACCGACAATCCCAAGCATGCCGTGATGTAGACTACAACGTCCATGTTACAGGCTCCTTTTCCCCCGCTTATTCATCTCAATCTTCAACGGGCAAGGGCTCATCCATGTCGTCGCTCTTCACGCTGACCGGCTTCTACGCCTCTGGCCAAACCCGTCCCCCCCACCGTCCGTCGGCTCGGCGGCTCTCTTCT
>JAKAWO010000073.1 GCA_021827255.1 Acidobacteriota bacterium
CTGGGGCCTCAGCGGCTGGCAGGACGGCGGTCGCTTCGTAACAACTGCCGACCAAGCTGGGACGACTGCACTTCGAAAGCCAATGCAAGACATGGGTTATAGGTTTCGATACGTTGCTACGAAGCGCGGTCAGAAGTCAGATACAGATGGCATTATTACTTACTCAAAAGCAGCTCGTACGGCCTCCCAGCTTAAGACTTCCCGAATCGGCATGGCAGGTTACCGTGATATGCGCCTCTACGGCACGCTTTATGACGGCGTTTCCCTGAAGGCCAAGATCGGTCCTGAGATCGAGCATTTTGAGCTGCTGGAGATTGCCAAGCTGATGGAGCAAGTCGACCGGGAGGAAACCAACAGAATGGCTTCTTCTCTGAAGCGCCGGTGGACCTTCGTTCGCGAACCTCGTCCCGGAACGCTTGAGAATTCCGTTCGCCTCTTTCTGGCTCTCAAGGCTAAGATTCAAGATCGTGGCTATCAGGGGTTTTCCTTCAGTGATGTCGATGGCATTAAAAGGCTATTGAAATTCGCACCGGCTGGGGCTCTGACGCTACTGCACGACGAAATGGATATCTGCTCCATACCTGAAAATGACAGTATGGGCGCGGTGACGCAGCTCATGGTAAAGAATCTCACAGGCCAAGTCGCGGCCTACCTCGAATTCTACGAATTTACTCCCGATGGCGCCTTAATGGGCGTGCCGGATTACGTTCCTTCAGAGATCGTCGACGGCAACGTTAAGGTGATGCCGACCGCATTTGGAGGTTTTGGCGAAGGACTTCTGAACGTGTCGAAACTGAAAACAGGGAAAGTCACTATCTGCCGCCTGAGCTATTCAGGCAGTGATTATTCCATGCACATCGCGACCGGCTTGGCCAGAGAACCGGCGAAATGGGAAGAAGCAGGGTGGACGCCTCCGGCACCCCAACTACCCAGTCTCGAAATCGTCTTCGACGCGCCCGTAGACGATTTTGTTCAAAAGGTTTTATCTCAGCACTACATCATTTCTTATGGCGATAACCACGATGCCCTAGAGGCGATTTGTTCGATCCTAGGCGTCAGAGTGGAATAAAAGCGTGAATGGCTACTGAAGCGCTCTCGCAATTCTCGTGGACTAGCAAAACTGCCACTTCTGACGGAACCAGAAGCCCAGCGGAAGGATAGGCAGAGATTTCCTATGACCAGCTCAGTCTTTATAACGGTTCTACTTGCTGGAGTCGTACAGCGCAGTGTCCTGACTCCCATGCCCTACTTGAGGAAATGGTCATGGGAATTCATGACAGGTGAGTGGAAAGGGATTAAAGGCCCGGCGGTGAAAATCCAGGGAGGGGCCCTGATTGTGTTGGTCACCGCTATGTTTACGCTGGGTTTTGCAAGCAAACTCTAACCCATGCCAGTGCTCAGAGCCTCTGGAAGTGTTGTCGCCAAACGATGGTTAGTCCCTACCAAGTAAGCGAGGTACAGACAGGTTTGAATTTTTCGCGGTGAACACGGTTTCTGCGAGTCGCAAAGTTGACGTTTAGGCTCATTGGTTTTTCACGAAGGAGGCTTTCCCGTGTCGGTCAATCCCAGGCTAAACCGCTTGTTCAACACAGATCGCAAGTGCTTCGAAGTGGCCATGGACCACGGCGTACACAACGAGCCTAGCTTTCTTCCAGGTTTAGAAGATTTGAAGCGGGCTGTGAGCGTCGTCGCAGCATCCCGGGCCGACGCTATACTTCTCAGCTTGGGCCAAGCAGACTTCTTGCAGGGTCTTGCTGGAAAGAACAAGCCTTCCTTAGTCGTTCGTGCCGACCCCACCAATCTTTATCAGTCGCCCGCACCCAATCACGTGTTCTGCCGTTTACTCGAAGAGGTAGTTGAGCAGGCTCTGGCGCTGGACGCAGCTTCCATCGTTGCCAACCTCTTGTGGGTAGCTGATCGCCCAGAACTCTATCATCAGACCTTACAAAATATCAGTCGTCTAAAGCCGAAGTGTTCACAATTCGGCATGCCGCTGATGGTGGAATCCCTCGTCCTAACACCGAATGCCGATAGCAGCGGCTATACTTCCGATTCCGACATTCGAAAAATCGTGTCCTTAGTGCGTCAGGCGGTAGAGCTCGGTGCGGATGTCGTGAAAGCCGATCCTTCAGAGAATCTTCTAGAGTATTCAAGAGTGATACAAGCGGCGTCACCAAGACCCGTGCTCGTCCGCGGTGGCTCACGCGTATCCGACAATGAGATCCTTTCCCGTACTCATGTTCTTATGCAACAGGGCGCCGCAGGTATAGTTTATGGGAGGAACATATACCAGCATCCGCATATCGAAAGGATTATTCGCGCATGCCAGGCCATCGTCCATGAGGGAGCAAGCGTTTCAGAGGCAAATTCGATTTTGACCAACGACCGGGTGGGTGCAAATTAATTGCACGGTTTTCAATGCAAATGACCTGGCTTTTCTATGACTGACGTCACATTCTCAGCACAGCGAGCGTAGCTGGACTTGTCCTATCCGAGTGTCCGTCCGGGTACACAAAGTTTGACGGTGTCCCGGAGTTCGTTGGAGGTGAGCGGCGGCTCGATTCATTTTACGCCACCTTTTCCTGAGTCGCGGCCGTCTTTCTTCCCAAAGCCGCTTCCAGCATCCATAGATCCCGGTAGCCCATCATCCTCCGAAAATTCTTTTCGGTCATCAGCAGCGCTGCGGCGGCCAAGCGCAGCACCATCTTCCCATCGCGCCATGCCTTCCCGAGCCGGCAGTCGGAACGCCGAGCGCATCACGGCTTTCACCTGGCCTTTCAAATCGTCGGGCAAGTAGCCCATCACGTTTTCGATTTTGTGATGGCGACACCTTTGGACCGGATTCTCAGCGCCAAACACCGCGTCAATCGCGGCGCGCAGGGCCTTCGAGCCATCCATGACGAACAAGTATTTCCGATCCGTCGCCAGCCCCCGACGCACCGCGTCTTCCAGCAGCCCCTTCGCCACCGCCTGATTTTCGCTCGCGCCCTCCGCCGCGACCGCTCCACGCGCAGCTTCCGCTCGCGCAGCGAAATCGTCCCGCGCTCCCGCCCATGCCAGCCCACCGCGCCCCCCTTTCTTGCCCGGATGCGGCGGCCCGGCGATCCCTTCTGCCGACAACTTCAGAACGGCCTCGATCGTCGCCCGCCCCAGCACGTCAATCAATTCATCCACCGCCGCCTTCGATTGCTCGATCAGCTCGACCATCGGCAGCAGTGCCTGCCCGTTCCTCGGCAGAAAGCTTGCCAAGCCTCGGGTGTCATCCTTCTCCACAATGTGATACGGTTTCTTCATGACGGTTCTCCTTTTCGTTGAGATTTTCCCAACTCGATTCTATCCGAATCGGGTCGGAGAACCGCCGCTCTAACCTCCAACGGAATTCAGGACACCCTCCCGAGGATGGCGCAGCAGCCAGCGTTGAACCACCGCTGTCTTGTGCGTGCCGTATTTGTCCAGAATCAAATGCGCATCCAGTCCAGCGGGCATCGCCGCCTCGACCGTGTCCAGAAACTGGCGGAACTCGACCGTGCGATGCCGACGATGGCACTCGCCAAGGACTTTGCAGCGGGCCGGAGCAAGGGCGCAAAAAGCCCAATTCTGCGGGACGGAATCCTCCCGAACCGGGGAAGTTTCTCCTTCCGGAATCCTTTCGCCGCGAGCCTCTGCGTGATGCTGTATCCCAGCGGTATTTTGTCGGGTGAGAAGCCGCTGCACAACTCAGGGTAAAGCACATGCGCTCCGTCCCCCAACATCGGGTCACGCACCTGACCACCAAATCCCCCCACCCCAGCGGGGTCGAGAAGGCCAAAAGCCCCATGCAGCTAAACTGAGGGAATGAGTTTGCGGACCCCTTCTCCCGAGTGTCTTGACAAGGTAAATCTACATAGGTAGGATATGGGTCTATGAAGATCCACTTTCGCCGTTCGCCGCAAACCCTGCACGTGCTGGAAGAATTTTTGGACGCTCCGCTTGAATGGAAGTACGGATATGACCTGAGCCGGGAGACAGGGCTAAAGTCGGGGACGCTTTATCCCATTCTGATCCGGCTTTCCCAGCGACGCTGGCTCGAGACGCGTTGGAAAGCCACGGTGCCCGGAATGCCGCCTCGCCATCTCTATCGCCTCACGCCGCGCGGTCTTGCACTGGCCAAGGCTCAGCTTGAAAGCAAGCCATCCCGCCGCTTCGGTCTTCGAACGACGGCCGCTGAAGGTGAGCCGTGAGGAACCTTGACTGGCGCCGTCGTCTGGCTTGCTGGCTGATGGAGTCTTCACTGCGATTTGCGCCCCTGGAGGCTCAGGACTGGGGCCGGGCGATGCGGGCCGAATTGGACTTCGTGCAAACCTCATGGGAGGCCCTCGGATGGGCCGCGGGCGGGGCGAGGGTCCTGTGGCAACAGGCTTTCTTTTCGCTTTTCAGAGGATCGCGCGGCTTGGCGCCGGGCCCATCCCGTGCATATCTTCCGGTCGAGGAGGGGCATATGCACAAATCCGTATTTGTCACGGCGGTCGCGTGTGTCATAGCGTCGTTGTTGTTTTTTCTGGCACCGTCGTTCCATCAGGCCCTGGGTCTTTCCTTGCAAACCTGGGCGGCGATTTTTCGCCGCGGCGCAACGTCTCAAGCCGATTTGAATAGCTGGGCGGCTCAGGCTGAAAAGCGGCATGACGCTAAGCTGCTTGCTTTTGTCGCGCTGATTGAAGCCCCTTACGGGCCTGCCCGACATTTTTCGGCCTGGGAGGCGAAATCCGTCCGGCTGGCCGAGGATGCCGTGCAACTCGATCCGCGCTTGACCTGGATTTACGCCGGCATTGCCGCCAAAAATCCGGCCGCTCCCGAATGTAAAAACTTGATTGAGCGCGTTCACAATTCGGATCCGGACAACGCCATGCCAGATTTGCTCATGGCCGCGCGGCAGAAGGCCCTCCTGTCTCGGGCTCGCAATGACCGCCTGCCGCCGGGTGCGCTGGCTCAAGACCCGAAGTGGCTTCGAGCTATGAAAGCTGCTTTCAGCGCCGAGAAGTACGACTCGTACTTCAACCGGCGCGTCGCATTGGTTCAGGACGTTGCGCGGCGCAGAAAGGTCAACGACCCGCTTCTGCTGGCGACAACTGTCAGCAGTTCGCCCCTTCCGGATTTGGAGAGCATTCGGGACTACGCGCGCCACCTCATCCAATCGGGACAAGCCCTTGAAGCCGGAGGGGAAACGGAAGCCGCGTCGCAGCGATACTGGCAGGGTGCCCGGTTCGGCCAGATCATGCGGTTGGGCGCGGAGACCGACCTTGACCGAATAATTGCACACCAAACTCAAGCAAAAGCCTATGAACATTTGAGAGAGCTGGACCTGCGGCAAGGGAACCAAAGCGAGGCGAACCTTTTGAGCTATCGGCTCCAGGCGCTTGCGCTCGAACGGCAGGACTTGTACGCGCGTAACCGGGAGCGCATGGACTGGAGGCGAACGTATGGGTGGATAGCGAGTTGCGTTCAAGTCTCCGCCATGGCTTTGCTGGCGGCGGGATCCCTGGTGGTGATCGCATGTTTCTACTGGCTCGTTCGGCGCTGGGGGCAGTTTGATCCTGCCGGCCGCTTGAAGCCGCTGTTTTCCTGGCTGGGAATCCTCGGCGCGGCAGGCGGGCTGGCGTCGTCGGCCGGGCTTTACCTAAGCTATCGTCCCTACGCTGAATTGCTGAACCATTTCATCGTATCGAGCGGCGCTGAGGCCTATTTCTCCCTGGATGCGTTCCGCACATTTTTGTATCTCCCGAGCGCCATGGAGCGTGCGCTTTTTGCCGGGACCTGGGCAGCCGTTTTTTGGTACGCCGTCATTTTTCTTTGTGTGGCCGTTCTTGTGGCGATTCTGGCGCGCCACGCTATCAAACCATTGCGGCCAAAGCTAGCAGGCTGATTAGGCCGTGCGATCGGCCGGTTCCAGAGCGGCGCCGCTGATCCCCCGCGTCAGCGGGCAATCATCTGAGCGAATTCCTATCTCTCCTCTTGAACCTCGGGCGAAGTGCGATAGACTGGCACATCATGTAACCACCCGAAGAGCCGGAGGCTGAGGATGGCGCGGCGGAAAGACTATTTTGTCGGCATCGATTTGGGGGGAACCAGCTTGCGCGCGATGGTGGTGGATCCGGGGTATAGGATTCTCGGATCGGAAAAAGTTCCCACCCCAACGCGCGAAAAAGCGCGCGGAACGATTGTCAAGATTGGCGACGTGGTCGAAGAGGCGCTGCGAAGCGCCGGGGTTCGCCGCGCGGACGTGGCGGTGGTGAGCGTGGGCGCGCCGGGCGCGATTGACGTCCGGCGGGCCATCGTGAAGCAGGCGCCCAACCTTGGCTGGGCCAACGTGCGGCTGGGCGCGGAATTGCGCCGCCGCCTGCTCGTGCCGGTGCTGGTGGATAACGATGTAAACGTGGGCATGATGGGTGAACATGCGCTCGGCGCGGGCCGGGGCGCGAAAAATCTTGTCGGAATCTTTGTCGGCACCGGGATTGGCGGCGCCATTCTGATCAGCGGCAGACTCTTTGAGGGCGCAAGTGGTGGCGCGGGCGAAATCGGGCACACGGTCCTTATGGTCAACGGGCCTCTGTGCCGGTGCGGACATCGAGGCTGCGCGGAAGCGCTGGCCAGCCGCACCGCGATGGAGCGGGATGTGCGCGCCGCCATCCAATCGGGCCGCAAAAGCGTGGTGTTGAAGATTATGAAGAAGAAGCATCACACCCGGATGACCAGCAGCGTGATCCAGGCAGCCCTCAAGAAAAAGGACAAGGTCATGCAAGAGGTGCTGAGACGCGCCCAGTTTTACTTGGGGATCCTGGCCGCCAACGCCGTCAACCTGCTCGACCCCGAACGGGTGATCATTGGCGGCGGCATTGCAGGGCGACTGAAGGAGGAGTTTGTCGGGCCGATCCGCGAGACGGCGTATCAATACTTACTCCACGCTGGACCCGATTCTGGCGTCAAGATTCTGCCTGGAAAACTCGGCGACGATGCCGGCCCGCTGGGCGCCATCGTTCTGGCCCGCCAACGCCTCGGGCTCTAGCCTTCGGATTTGCCGCCGGTTCCCATTCACTCAGCAAAGGGCAGAGCGCACGCGGGTAAGGCATGAGTCGGGGCGCGTTGAAATGGCGGAGACCGCCCATCGCAGTGTTCGGGGAAGGTTCGCGAGACGCCCGAAAAGTAAGCCTCATCGCTTAGCTGCCGACCTCTAAAGGGGAGGCGCTCAGCTCACCCATGAAAACAAAGTGGGTCGAACTCCATTCACCGGTGGGAATCGAGCCGCGCGAGCGCCCGGTGAAAAGAATCCAAAAACCTTCGGAATCCTGAGCCATTTGGGCCCAAAAGGGCTTGACGGGCGAGCTGGCGGAGACTTCAGGTTCAATGACGGCCAGCCTCTCGAGTGCTGGATAGACGATCTCCGCGGCGGGGGACATGGCCGTTGCGAAGTCCTCGGTTAGAAACTTCATCTGGGCGTCGCCCTCATAAAAGTGCCAAGTGAGGCACGCGCACAGGCTGACCGCTTTTTCAAACTGCGCGAGGGTTGCCGGACTGGCGTCGGAGATGTGGCGGTCAAAGACCACGGTAAAGCGGCGCTCGTCTTCACGTGTGAACTCGCGCACTTTGAGCGCCTGGGCCTTAGCGGAAGCTTTCCAGTCCACATGGCGCGCCGCGTCGCTTTCCTGATAATCGCGGATCGCGTAGAGGTCGTGGCCATGGCCTTTCGAATGGCTCTCGATCTGGCTGCCCACGGAGGGAAGGATCTGCGCAAACTCCTCCTGCGGCTGAACGCTGGGCAGGACGAGGACCTCCTGCCGGGTTGCTACTTCATGCGCCTTGCGGAGGAGACCGAACGGGAACTTGGTGCTCACGCGGAAGCCGTCCTGGGTATAGCGTCCACGACGAGGGAAAACGATCTCCACGCGCTGGCTCACCGACGCGCGATGGGGAAGGTAAGGGACATAAACCGGCTGATCGAGAATCTGGCGCGGCGGCGGCTGGGCTGACGCATTTTTTCGACGAGCCCTTTTCGGCGGGCGGGCGGCGACCGTGATGGAAAAAGAGGGAAAGACATACTTGAGATTCACTAGCGTCAGCCGCGCGACCATCGGCCGCCCGGCGAAAAGATGGTCGGGCAAAGCCATTTTCAGCTCCAGGGACTCAAGAACAAGCCGTGACAAAACGCCGGAGACCAGAATACCCGCGAGCAGACTCGCGAGCACGATAAAGAGGAGATTGTTGCCGGTGTTGAGGGCGGCGACGCCGATGACGAGGATGATGACGATATAAACGGCGCCTTCGCGGGTGAATTCGTATTCGATCCGGATCATCCACCGTTCGAGGGCCGTGCGGCGAACTAGCCGGGGGACAATTTTGAGGGCGACGAAGCCGGCCAGCAGGAGGGAAAAAAAGGCAATGGCCGCGCCCAGCATATAATTTCCCGCTTCGCGGAGCGCCGTCGCGTAGAGCGCCATCAACAGCGAGAGGCCCAGCCCAAAAAGCGCCAAGAAGAACCGACGCCACCCGCCGCGGTCAACGTGCGCCCGCCATTCACGCGCGTCATGGGCGAGGTCGTGCGCCGTGTTTTCGATTTCAGAGTTGGCCAAATCAGGCATGCAAACATTTTACTTACGGGGTCGCGCCGAACGAAAGGTTTTTCCGTCACCGGCATCAAAATGTCCAAAAATGATTCCGTGGGGGCAGGGTAATCCGTAGGCCAGCGGCCAGTTCCCGCCCCCGACAGCGCGTGAAAGGCGGGCTGGCGATGGCGAGTTCGATTGGGTTTGTCGTTCACCGTGCCCAGCTTACCGCTGGGCGCGATTGAAGCGAGCCGAGGACGTGTGTTAGCATGAAGGCCTCGGAAACGCGGACCGACTGGAAGAGAGTGGCCATGGAAGCGACGCCGAAAGCGGCGGCAGAGTTTTTGATACCCCCCGCGAGCACCGTTGAGACGGGTGGGCTGGGCACGCCGTTCGAACTTGGGCGGCTGGCCGGCTTGGAACTCCTGATCGTCCTCCGCGTGGAACACGTTATCGAGCAGGAGTCGCTGGCTGTCTCAATTTGGGGATCGGAGGATGGCCGCGGGTGGGGGGAAAAGCCGCTTTTTAGGTTTCCGGAGGTCTTCTATCAGGGCATAAAGCCGGCGGCGCTTAACCTGATTGAACAACCGGGGCTCAAGTTTCTCCAGGCGCGGTGGGAAGTCAACCGATGGGGACGCGCCTCGCCCCGGCCCTTCTTCAAGTTTAGTGTAACCGTGGAGGAACTTTCCTGACGGAAAGGGGACGAATATCGGAGATTTTATGCGGCAGATGGCCATAGCACTTGTGACCGGATTGGCGATGGCGGCCGCGGCGACGGCACAATCGAGCCGGGCTGCTCCACCCGCCGCAGGCCAAAGAGGTGGAACCAAGAGCGCACCCGTGATTCAGACTGAGAAGATCCAGGTTCCCGAATCGCTCCAGGCGCCGCCCGCTTCGATGGCCAACCAGCCGGGCTATATGCCACCCGGGCAGGCGAAACAGTTGCTGGTGAAAATCTGGCAAGCAGAGTCCCGCGTCCGAGATCTCATGAGCCAGGCGCACCCTGAACTGCTACGGCTACCGACCCAGCAGGCGGTCGCCCTGGGCCGCGCGATGGAGACGTTGGGCGAGGACCTTGAGACGCTCGAGACGGCGCGCGCTCAATTTGCCGGGCGGGTGGATAGCGAATATCTGGCCTTCCAAGCTTACGCTGCCTTGGCAAACCTGCTGCCGACGCTCGGCCGGACAGGAGATATGGTTTATCGTTACCAGAGCCCGCAACTGGGCGGCATGTTCAGGCAATCATGGAACGATTTGTTCGTGCTCGAAGAAGCGCTCCAGCCCTACGTCGCATTTCTCACCCGCAACCACGATCAGATTTACGCGCTCACGCAAGGAAACCTTTACAACTGCCAGCATCAGTTGAGCACGGCGATGCGGACGCACGCCCAACCTGCCAAGCCCATCCGCAACATCGTTCCGGAGTTCAAGGGGAGGCGCGTCCGCCGTGCCCCTGCCCACCCCAAGGCCGCGCCGAAGCCGTAAAACATCCCGTGAGTGCTATGAATCCGCCGTGTTGGACGCGGCAAGCCGAGGCGGGCGGCTCTGCGCGAGTCTGTCAGGTGCCGTTGGAACCGTTTCACCGTGTGTTGGATGACGTCGCGCTCCCAGGTAAGGGAAGCGAAGGCGTGGTCGGCGCCGGGGATAGCGGTCTTCTTGATCCTGGCCGCCTCTCGAAGGAAAGCCGCCACGCAGAAGCCCGCCGTGCCTGCTCGGTGCCTTGCGATTGACTTCAGAAGAAGCCGCCATTAGAATCGAGCGCGCTAGAGTGAAAGAAGCCCAGGCGCCGCGGTTCTCTCCGCTGTAACCCAGCAGTGGTAACGAAGATACAGGCGGCCCCGTCAACCGGAATCGGCCCCCGGAAGGGCAAGGGTTGGTGGCGCGCCTGGCCGATAGGAAGCGCCACCACTTCTCTCATCAGGCCCGCCACGCATGACGGTGAATCCTAAGCTGCAGGAACGAATCAACGGATTCCTGCCCCTGGTTCGGGTGGGCGTGGACTTCGGCGAAGGCGCGGGTGGGATTGCAGTCGTGGAGGGCAGGACGATTCTCCACGCCGAGACTTACGTTGATTTTCACGAGACGACGTTGGAGCAGCGTCGCCAACTGCGGCGCGGCCGCCGGACGCGCCACGCCAAGAAGATGCGCTTGGCGCGCCTCCGCTCCTGGATTCTTCGGCAAAGGCTTCCCGATGGCAGTCGCCTGCCCGATCCTTATCGAGTTATGAGCGACCCACGTTTTCATGTTCAGCCAGAAGTCTTTAGATCGCCGGGCCGCCATCCGGCAGGCGCTCCGTCTTGGGTCGCTCTTGCCAGAGAAGGCAAGGCCGATGTTGACGGTTTTGTGAAAGCCCTGACCCTGATCTTCCAAAAACGCGGTTACAAGTGGGACGCCATCGAACTCGCGGAAATGACCGACTCCAAGCTAAAAGATTTTCTCTCGACCGCGCGCGTCCCCACCGATCAGCTCCGCAACGAAATACGCGGCCAAATCAAGCGGCGTGAGGATGACCCCGAGAACCCAGTTCGAGGAAAGAACAAAGTCTCGCCAGAGGAACTCCATCGGCTACTCGACGAAGCGCGCCAGCGGCCCCGCCAGCCGCGCCAAGCCGAGCATCGCGATGTGAAGGCGGCGGATTTGGGTGAAGTCATTGACGGATTCGGGAAATCCGCCCATCTGCCCGAGGCGCTGACCGAGCGGCCGCGTCGCGATGAAAAAAC
>JAKAWO010000074.1 GCA_021827255.1 Acidobacteriota bacterium
ACATTGATCCACCCCCCAACCCACACGGCACCATCCCCTATCGAAGGATCGGGGCGGTTATTGACACGCTAATCAACATGGTGAGCGAAGGCAGCCTGGACGGGCGTCGCGTAGCAGCCCGTAGCGGCGACCTTTAGGTCGGCAAGCGTGCCCGCCTGAGGGCAAGCTAGAGCGCCTTCATCCCTTGTTTTTGTTGATTTCGCGTCGCCCTTTACTTACGATTAGGCAGGCGAAGCTCCCATGAGACCCCTCCATCCCCGACGGCTAAGAATCCTGCACATTCTGCTGGTGATTCTTATCATGGTGAGCGTTTTTCCCGTCTGGTTTTTTGGGACCCAGATGATTGCCATGAACCGCGAGCGGCTGGAGACGCAGGAGCGCTTGCTGCAGATTACGATTTCGCAGTCCCTGTCACAGCAAATTTCCCTCTACGTTGAGAACATGCAACAGCAGGTGAAGGAGCTGTTTGACGGCGCCCGGCAGGTGGCGCTCGGCACTCGTGACGCGCAGTTCTCGAGCAGCTCGGAGTTGCAGGCGACGCTGGAGAATCTGATGGCCGACCGGACGGGCATCGTCTATGTGACGGTGCTCAACCGGGAAGCGCGGGGCCGCGGCGTTCAAACCTCGCAGGCGGGAGGCCTGAGCGTCGCCTCGGACGCCTTCGTGCGACGCGCCCTGGAAGCGGCGTTTCTGGCCGCCGAGCAAGGCCAGCTTTACGAGAGCAATCCCATCACCCTGGTGGGACCGCAGTCGAACCAGCCGGTGATGGTGATGGCGCAGCCGCTTGTGGAGAAGAAAACCTTCCGGGGGATGATGGCCGCGGTGGCGACGCTCCAGCCGATGGTGGAGCAGCTCAAAAGCACCCAGCGGCTGGGCCTGGAAGCCTACGTGGTGGACAACTCCGGCCGGATCGTCGCCTCGAACAACCCGGATAAGAACGTGGCCGGCGTGGACATGATGCGGGTCCCCATCGTGCAGGAGTTCATCGCCTGGCACGGAAAGGCTCGTTTGACGGAGACCTCCAATTTCAATCTGCTGAGCGATCACCGGCTGGTGCCGATGGTGGGCACCTATTCGCCGACCTACAACGGCCGCTGGGGCGTGATTGTGCAAGCCAAGCAAAGCGACGCCTTTGCTTCCGTCAACACCATGCGGAAGACGACGGTCGAGTTGGCGGTAGTCCTGATCCTGATCAGTCTGGTCGTGGCTTTCTTCTCCGCCAAATCCATCACCCGGCCCATTGACAAGCTGACCGAATCCGCCCGAGCCATTGCCCAGCGCGATTTCTCCGTGCGGGCCGACGTTCGCAATCGGACGGAGATTGGCGAATTGGCGGAAGGCTTTAACAGCATGGCGGGAGACCTTCAGCAATACGTCGCCGACCTCAAGGCGGCTTCAGAAGAGAACCGCCAGCTCTTTATTGATTCGATAGAGATGATCGCCGCGGCGGTGGACGCCAAAGACCCTTACACCAAAGGGCACTCCGGGCGGGTCGCCCAGTATTCCGTCATCCTCTCAAAAGAGCTGGGGCTCGAAGATTCGGAAGTGGAAAAGGTTCGCGTCTCCGCCACCCTGCACGACGTGGGAAAAATCGGAGTGGATGACCGAGTGCTGAAGAAGCCTGGCGTGCTGACCAACGAAGAATTCGAGTTGATGAAGCGGCACACGGTGATGGGGTTTGAGATTGTGCGGCAAGTCAAACAACTGGAGGAGATGCTTCCGGGCATCCGTTGGCACCATGAAGCGCTCAACGGCCAGGGGTATCCCGACGGGATCAAAGGCGACGAGATTCCGCTCATGGTGCGGATCATCGCCGTCGCCGACACGTTTGACGCGATTACCACCGACCGCCCTTACCAGGCCGGGCGCGACTTCCCCTCCGCGCTGGCCATCCTTCGCAAGCACGCTGGGATCAAGTACGACCCTATCACCGTGGACGCTCTGTGCGCCGCTTACGAGAAAGGCACGCTGCGCAAACACGAAGTGCGGCGCTCCAGCCTGATTTCCGTTCCCGGCGCCAAAACGTAATCCACAACGGTTGGGATAGAATGGCGGTATGGTCAGCCTGTTTCAAAAGGAGAAGCCTGGGCTTTTCCAGAGGCTGCGGGAAGCCGTGGCCTCCACGAAGGCGCAACTTGTCGGCCAGATCGAGCAGATCGTCGAGGGCAAGCAGAGCATTGATCCGGCTCTACTCGACGCGCTCGAGGCGGCGCTGATCGCTGCCGACCTCGGGGTTACGACGGCGACGGCGCTTCTGAATCCTTTGCGTTTGGACGCCAGCCGAGGAAGACTGCGCGAGCCGGCTGCGCTGCGCCCCGCGGTCGAGCGGGAGATCTTGAGAATTCTGCAGAACCCGGTTTCGAAGAATGGGGCGCGCCCCGCCCCTAAACCGCCCCCGGCCGGCCAGCCGGAAGTCGTCTTCATGGTTGGGGTCAACGGGGTGGGCAAAACGACCACTATCGCCAAGCTGGCTCGCTATTACTTGGACGGCGGCAGGAGGCCCATTTTGGCGGCCGCCGACACGTTCCGCGCCGCGGCCATCGAGCAGCTCGAAGTCTGGGCGGCGCGGCTGGGGGTCGAGCTGGTTAAGCGCCAGCCGGGCGCCGACCCCGCCTCCATCGTCTTTGATGTGCTGGCGCGCGCCCAATCTCAACGATTCGATCCCGCCATCGTGGATACGGCGGGCCGCCTGCACACCAAGCACAATTTGATGGCTGAGCTCGCCAAGATGTGCCGCATCGCCGGCCGCGAAGTCCCGGGCGCGCCCCACCAGGTCCTGCTGGTGATGGACGCCACCACCGGGCAGAACGGCCTGGCCCAGGCCCGCCAGTTCACCGAGCAGGCCGGCGCCACCGGCATCGTGCTGACCAAGCTCGATGGAACCGCCAAGGGCGGCATCGTGGTGGCGATTGCCCGCGAACTTGGTCTGCCCATCCAATTTGTGGGGGTCGGCGAGAAAGCCGAGGACCTTATTCCCTTTGATCCCAAAGGATTTGTCGAATCCCTTTTTGAAAGCTAATTTGCGCAGCGTCCGCCATCCCGCACGGCAGCCCGGGGGTATCCGTTGAGCTCCATCCGCGCCGTCATCCTGGATTATGGCAACGTATTGTGCGTCTGGCCCAGCGCCAAGGAGTTTGAGGCGCTCTACCGCCTGTCCGGCATCCCGCCGGATAAATTCCAGGAATGCTTTTGGCGTTATCGGCGCGACTACGATCGTGCCAGGCTCGATGGCCCTGCCTATTGGCGCAAAGTCGCGCGCGACGCTGCCGTCGCCTTCACGAACGGGCAGATTGAGCAGCTCATCGCAGCGGATGTTCGGCTCTGGCAGCATCGCGATCCCACCCTGACGCGCTGGGTTGAAGCGCTGCGGGCGACCGGCGTGAAAACGGCCTTGCTTTCCAATATGCCGCGCGACATCGCCCGCAGCCTGCGACAAGCGCCAAGCTGGCTGGAAAAGTTTGATAGCGTTGTTTTGTCGTCCGAAACAGGTTTCCTGAAGCCCGAGCCGGAAATTTTTCGTGTTTGCCTGAGACAGCTCCGCGTGAAAATGGACGAGGCCTTGTTCATTGACGACCGGGCGGAAAACGTGGTGGGCGCCCAAGCCCTCGGCCTTCACGCCCTCCGGTTTGAATCTTCCCGCCAACTCGCCGGCGAGCTCGAGCCCTTCGGTCTGCCGGGGCTGGAACTCGAGGCGGCATGAGCCTCGAATTCACGGCGTCGCAGAGAAGAAACTTCTTTCGGCAGCAGTTCCCGCCACTTTCCCACTTCGAGACCTTCGAGGGTCAGCGGGCCGATGCGGGTGCGGACCAGCTTCAGAACTTTGAAGCCGACGGCCTCAATCATGCGGCGAACCTCGCGGTTCTTGCCTTCGGTTAAAACAACCTCCAGCCAGGTGTATTTCCCGCGGTCTTCAATTCGGCGAGCAGCTTGCGGCCGGGCAAAATCGCCGCGCTTCATTTGGACACCCTCGGCCAGCCGCGCCAGCGTGCCGTCATCTAAGAGGCCGCTGACCTTTACGAGGTAGGTTTTGGGAACGCCAGAGTCGGGGCGGGTCACAAATTCGGCAAACTGGGTGTCGTTGGTCAGCAGGAGCAAGCCGGATGTGTCTTTATCCAGTCGGCCCACCGGCGCTACCCAATGCGCGAGATCACCTGCCAAGTCGTAAATGGTCTTCCGACCCGCCGGGTCGCCGTGGCTGGTAATGACCCCTTTTGGCTTGTACATCAACAGATAGATTTTGCGCGCCGCTTTCAGGCGTTTTCCCTCCAGCTCGATCGCATCGAGCCCTGGCCGCACCCAGCAATCCGGGTCGCGCACCACCCGGCCATTCACCTTGATCTTGGCGGCGCGAATCGCTTCGCGAGCCATGGTTCGAGAAGCAAGACCATAGCGCGAAAGCACGCGATCCAGCGTCATCGCGGGTTTAATCTTCACGGTTCGCCAAGCGATTGGAGTTCAGAACCCCGTCCGCTGCTGTCCGCGGCTTTGGTTTCTGCCGCCCAGAGGGCAATGGGCGCCCGACGGTGGCTCCGGCAGCGGGACTGAAGACGGCGCGACTAACCGAGCAAGGAGACTTCATCCAGCAAAATGAACTGCTCGATAATGGACTCCTCAGCTTGGTCTAAATCACCGGCCGGGCCGAAAAAAGCGACTTTCCCATCCACCAGGAAAACAATGCGGTCGGCCAGCTTGCGCGCCAGCTTCATGTCATGCGTCACAACAACTGAAGTAAGCCCCTTTTGCTTTTTGAGCTTCAGGATCAGGTCGCCGATGGTCTGAGCCATCAAAGGATCCACCATGGTGGTGGGTTCATCGTAAAGGATGGCCTCGGGATTCGCTGCTAGCGCCCGGGCGATGGCCACGGCGCGCTTCATGCCGGTGCTCAGGTCGGAGGGCATCAGGTCTTTGGCAAATTCGACTTCGACCAGGCCTAACAGCTCGTCCACCCGGTGCTGGATTTGCTGTTCGTCAAGCGCCTCGCCTCGTGTGGCGCGCTCGCGCAGCGGATACGCCACGTTCTCGCCCGCGGTCAGAGAATCAAAGAGCGCTCCGGACTGGAACACCATGGTTACTCGCCGCCGCACCTCCACCAGTTCGCTCTCCTCGAGCTTGGAGACTTCAAAACCTCCCACTCGCACCCTGCCGGAATCCGGCTGAAGAAAACCTAGAATGTGCTTTAGCGTCACACTCTTGCCGACGCCGCTCTTGCCGAGCACAACGACCATCTCCCCGCGCTTCACCTCAAAACTCACATCGTCGAGCACCGGCTGGTCGTCAAAGGACTTGTCAACGTGGCTGAATTCAATGTAGGGTTGGCGCTCAGTATCCGAATTGACGTGGGTGGGCATGGCTGAAGTCTGTCGTTTTCGATCATAACCTGAAATTCGGCCTCAATGCGGTGTTTGAAATTGGAATAATACAAAAAGTTGAAGATTTTACTTGCCTCTATTGACGACAGTTTGTTATAAGTTTCGCCAATATGGCGCGAGGGAGCGGTCAAAAAGAAACCGGCCATCCGAGCGTTCCAGCGAAAGGGGTGCGGCGGGCGTTCTCAAAAATATGGAGCATTGTGTTGCTCGTCTTGGTCGGCGGCTTTGGAGTGCTCCTGGAAACGACGGCCATTCAGCGCCTGCGCGCCGAGCAACAATTAGCTAAACAGAAACTTCTCGCTGTTGAGGCCGTCTCTTATTTGGCGGCCCGACGACCCGCTTACTCGGAAGAGAAACTGCCCCCTCGGACGACATTCACAAAGTTCCTCGAAAATCGCGGCCTATCCGCGAGCACTGCCCACGCGATGGTCGGCGCCTCTCACCCGGTCTATAATCTGGCCCACGTACGCGCCGGCAACCGCGTGGCGTTCGTCCGTTATGGCGGCAAGTTGCGGGCCGTTGATTACGAGATTGACCAGCTCCACACGCTTTGCATTACTCGCCAACCAAGTGGGTTTGAGGCGTACATCAAGAAGCTCCATTACCAGGACCGCGTAGCGGGCATCGCGGGAACCGTCCGCGGCTCGCTCTTCCAGACGGTTGAAGACCAGGGTGAAGGCGCCATGCTGGCGGTTAAGATCGCCAATATCTTTTCGTGGGACATTGACTTCAACACCGAAAGCCGGCCTGGCGACAGGTTTGCCGCCTTGGTGGACAAACGGCTCCTGAACGGCCGCTTTGAGGGCTATGGGCACGTGCTGGCGGCGGAATACCAGAGCGGGCGCAAAAACTATCAAGCCATTTTGTTCCACACGCCGTCCGGGCGGCCGGCCTACTATCAGCCCAGCGGGAAATCCATGCAGAAGGCGTTCCTGCGCTCTCCGCTTAAGTTTGCCGCCCGCATCACTTCCGGCTTCAGCTATCACCGCTTTCATCCCATTCTCCGGCGCTACTTGCCGCACCTCGGCATTGATTTTGCCGCTCCGATCGACAGTCCCGTGCAAGCGGTCGCGAGTGGAACCGTGCTCTATGCCGGCTGGAAGGGGCTGGATGGCAGGCTGGTGGTGCTGCGTCACGCGCGTGGATATGAAACTTACTACATGCACCTATCGCGGGTGCTGGTCCATCCCCGCCAGCGGGTGGAACAGGGGCAAACCATCGCGTTGACCGGCGACACGGGCCTTTCCACCGGCCCGCATCTCGATTTCCGAATCGAGCAGCATGGGGTGTTCCGAAACTTTCTGACGTTGAATCTCCCTCCGGAGCATTCGGTCTCCCGGCAAGACTGGAATCAATTCATCCGCGTGCGGAGTCGCCTGCTAGGCGAACTGGCCACGCTTGAGCCCCGTCGTCCCAGCGCCGCCGAGCAGGCCGCGCTCGTCGGCGAGGGCGCGCTCAGTGGCGAGTAAGCTTACTTCCTCAGCTCCCATCTCGAGCGGCCTCTTTGGCTTTTAACCTTCCGAGCTGGCAGCGTCAAAAACCCAACGATCCGTCGTTTTGCTGGCCGATTTGCGGGGTGCTGCCCGCGGACCAGATTTCCAATCCCCCTCTCGAAGAAAGTGTTGACAACCCGAGGATGTTGGGATAGATTAGCACTCTAATAGATTGAGTGCTAAAACAGAAGGAGCGCCGGCTCGTTCCTAACCGGGTTTAGATATAAGGTGTTACAGAAAAGGTCGGAATTCGTACCGCACCCGAGCTCTGAAGGTTAGCCAAGCAGTCGTGGTTGTGACGGATGCTTGGGGCGGGAGGCAATTAAAGCATTCCACAAGAAAGGAGAGCGTAAAAGATGACGGTAAGACCATTGCACGATCGTATTCTGGTGAAGCGAATCGAAGAGAAGGAGACGGTCAAGGGCGGCATCATCATTCCTGACTCGGCCAAAGAAAAGCCACAGGAAGGCCAAGTGGTGGCTGTGGGCAGCGGCAAGAAGACCGAGGAAGGGAAGGTGATTCCACTCGACGTGAAGGCGGGCGACCGGATCCTCTTCGGGAAGTACACGGGCAACGAAATCAAAATTGACGACGTCGAGTACCTCATCCTGCGTGAGGAAGAGGTTCTGGGTGTCATCGAATCGGCCAAGGCCGCGGCCGGCAAGAGGTAACCAGCCGCCGACAGCGGCGAGCCGTCAGCCGTCCGTAAGTTGAAGGCTGATAGCTGCAAGTTGAGTGCGAACGAATTTTCAAAATATCTGGAGGAATGTAAAAGATGGCAAATGCAAAGATGATTATTCATGGCGAGGAAAGCCGCCGGGCGATTCTGCGGGGCGTGAATAAGCTGGCGGACGCCGTGAAAGTGACGCTGGGCCCGAAAGGGCGCAACGTTGTTTTGGACAAGAAGTTCGGTTCCCCGACCATCACCAAAGACGGGGTGACGGTGGCGAAGGAAATCGAGCTCCAGGACCCGGTTGAAAACATGGGGGCTCAGATGGTGCGCGAGGTGGCGTCGAAGACCTCGGACGTGGCGGGCGACGGAACGACGACGGCTACGGTGCTGGCGCAGGCGATCTTCCGGGAGGGCGTCAAGACGGTGGCGGCGGGCGCCAACCCGATGGCGCTCAAGCGCGGCATCGAGCTGGCGGTTCGCGCCGTGTGCGGCTACGACGAGGCAGGCAAGGATGGCAACAAGAAGCACGTGAAGGGCGAGCTCGATAAGCTCTCCAAGCCCGTCGAGGGCAGCATGATCACGCAAGTCGGCGCGGTTTCCGCCAACAACGACCAGACCATCGGCGCCATCATCGCCGAGGCCATGAAGAAAGTTGGCAAGGACGGCGTCATCACGGTTGAGGAATCCAAAACCATGGAGACGACGCTCGAAGTGGTGGAGGGCATGCAGTTCGACCGCGGCTACCTTTCGCCCTACTTCGTGACCGACCCCGAGCGCATGGAGTCCGTGCTCGAGGATGCCGCCGTCCTAATTCATGAAAAGAAAATCAGCTCGATGAAAGACCTGCTGCCGCTGCTCGAGCAGATTGCCAAGTCCGGCAAGCCGCTGCTGATTATCGCTGAGGAAGTGGAAGGCGAAGCTCTGGCGACACTGGTGGTCAACAAGCTGCGCGGCACGCTGCACTGCTGCGCGGTCAAGGCGCCTGGCTTCGGCGACCGGCGCAAGGCGATGCTCGAAGATATCGCCATCCTGACCGGCGGCAAGGCGATCACCGAGGACCTGGGCATCAAGCTGGAGAACGTCAAGATGGAGGATCTGGGCCGCGCCAAGAAGATCACGGTGGATAAGGACAACACCACCCTCGTCGAAGGCGCCGGCAAATCCAACGCCATCGAAGGCCGCGTCAAGCAGATGCGCGCTCAGATCGAGGAAACCACCTCGGACTACGACCGCGAGAAGCTGCAGGAGCGGCTGGCCAAGCTGGTGGGTGGCGTGGCGCAGATTAAGGTCGGCGCCGCGACCGAGACGGAGATGAAGGAAAAGAAAGCTAGGGTCGAGGACGCCATGCACGCGACCAAAGCGGCGGTGGAGGAAGGCATTGTTCCCGGCGGCGGTGTCACGCTGGTGCGCTGCCTGCCGGCCCTCGAAAAGCTCAAGGCCGAAGGCGATGAGCAAATCGGCATCAACATCGTCAAGCGGTCGCTCGAGGAGCCTCTGCGCCTGATCGCCCAGAACGCCGGGTGGGAAGGCGCCGTGGTCACCGAGAAGGTGCGCGGCAACTCCAACGCGAACTTCGGCTTCAACGCTCAGACGGAAACCTTCGGCGACCTGGTCGAGATGGGCGTCATTGACCCGACCAAAGTCACCCGCACTGCGCTCCAGAACGCGGCGTCCATCGCCTCGCTCTTGCTGACCACGGAAGCCCTGGTCAGCGAGATCCCGGAAAAGGAGGAGAAACATGCTGGACCTCCTCCGGGCGGCATGGGCGGTGGCATGTACTAGGAATCACCTGTAGGGGCGGGTCTATGACCCGCCCTTGCAGCGAGCCTGATGCAAGGTTGGCTGTGTAGGCTTGCGGCACTTTCAAGGGCGAGGATCACTTCCCCGCCCTTTTTGTCATTTCCCGGCCGGGTGCCCTAGCGTACGACGGTGCGGAGACGGTGCCGCGGCTGATGTGTGACTCGAGGCCCCGAATCGGTAGCCACACCTTTGAAAAGGCCCATCGGGATATTGCATGCATCACGCCAATGAGGATGTCCCATCATGACGACATACGAAAGGACACAGCAGATTTGGTCAGTCTTAGTGCTTGCCGCTAGAGAACAGAAAGTGCTGAGCTATGAAATGCTGGGCGACATGACTGGAATGGCCAATGAAATGGGGCGAGAACTCGGCAACATCTACTACTACTGCGTGCGCAATAAGCTGCCGCTGTTGAATCTGCTTGCGATCAATAAGGAGACCGGAAGGCCCGGCGAAGGCTGCCCGGCGGACCTTAGCGATCTCCCAGCACAGCAGAACCGTGTTTTTGTCTACGACTGGCTTAAGCACGGTGTGCCAAAAACTGAGGACTTTGAAGAAGCACGCAAATCGCGGACGGGTAAGGCTACGACGGCTTGATTTCGCCCCTTTCTCCAGCCTTGCGTTTGCGTTGCAGCCCTTGTTCCTGTCAATACTCTGTGTATATACTTCCACTATGGCGCTCACCAAGGTTTTTCGGAGTGGCAATTCGCAGGCGGTTCGAATTCCGCGTCAATTTCGCCTGCACTCGGCGCAGGTCGAAATCACGCGCCGAGGAGACGAAATCGTCCTCCGCGAAACACCGAAAAATCTTGCCCCCGCATTCGATCTACTAGCCGGGCTGGGCCCGGACTTTTTCAAAGGTGGGCGCCGCCAACCCCGACCAGACAAGCGTCGGAAGTTGTGATGCGCTACCTCCTTGACACCAACATCCTCATTTACATCGCCAACCGCAGGCCGCCAGCCGTGGAATCGCGCCTTGCCGGGCTGCGTCCCGGCGACGTCGGCATGTCCGTCATTACAGATTTGGAGCTGATTTATGGCGCTTGGAAAAGCAAACATCGCGAGGCGAGCCTTTTGCGCATCCAGGAGTTGGAACGGCTTATCCCGGTGCTGCCTCTCGACGCAGGCGTCGGACAAACCTACGGCCAGATGCGAGCGGAGCTGGAGAGGAAAGGCACGCCGATCGGTGCCTACGATCTGCTGATTGCTGCTCATGCCCTGACCCTGGGACTGACGCTGGTCACCAATAACGTCCGGGAGTTTCGCCGCGTTCCGCGACTGATCGTGGAAAATTGGGCGGAAGGAAAATCCGCCTAAAGCAGGCAGCAGGCACGAGGCAGGACACAACGAGATTCAGGGCGGGGATCAGCTCCCCGCCCTTCTTGTTTTGGGGGGCGATAGCTAGGGTCCAAAGACCAGCAACGTGAAGCTGCCAGGGACCATGGTGGGCCGGCGGAAGCGCTCGCCCGGTCGAGGCGGGTGGAACGGCCCGAACTTGGCCGTGACCAGGTACACGCGATTTGTTCTGGGATCAACCGCCATGGTCCGCGCGCCGCGCTCGGTGGGCACTTGAGCCACAACGTGGAACTTATTGGGTGAGTCTTCCTGCACGACGGTTAGCGTCCCATCCATTCCATTGGAGCTCAAGGCGAGCTGGAGACCTGGAACAAAGCGGTTGGCGTCCACGCCGCGTCCAATCGGCTCGGTGGTGATGACGTGGCCGTTGTTGGCGTTCATGATGACCATCAATTGGTTGTGGCAGCCGATGAACAGGCGGCGCGTTTTGGGGTCCATGGCGAGGCC
>JAKAWO010000075.1 GCA_021827255.1 Acidobacteriota bacterium
GATCCCCGCGACGGCGTGAACCAACAGTAGCGCCGCGTCGGCGGCGAGGAGCGCGGCTTCCGTCTCGTGGAGAAACAGGTTGAAGCCCGGCGTATCGAGCAGATTGATCTTGACCTTGCCCCCCTCGGCGTAAGCGAGGCCCACGCTGATCGAAAAGCCGCGCTCGAACTCCTCCTCGTCAAAATCGGTGACGGCCGTCCCCTCGTCCACTTTCCCCAAACGGTTCACCATCCCCGCTGTGTAGAGCAGCGAGGAAACCAGTTGCGTCTTGCCCGTGTCCGCATGTCCCACCAGCGCGACGTTGCGAATGTTTTCACCGTCGTAGATTTTCACCGGCCACTCCTCGCAGCTTCGGGATTCGTCCCTCAGAGGAAATTCGGGACGATAAGGCAAAAGCGCATCCTAGCACAGCTCCGCTAAGGCCTCAATTGCCACAGCCGGCCCAAGAATCGAGATTGAGCGGCGTTCTGGCTTTGGTGGGACTGTGAAAGCTGGTCGCGCGCGGTGGTACGTCAATTCACTGCCGGGCTGCCCTCCCTCACGCCGCTCAATCACCGCTTCTTAGGCCGCCACCCGCCCGCTCCAATAACCGTTGACAGCCCTCTCGCTTCGATCAACGATCCGATCCGCAAATCATCGGTTGATGGAGTGATTTGCGAGGGCGCGCTTGAGCCAATGGAAAAATGAATCAATGAACCCATTCCCGCCATCACAAGTCGCCAATCCAAAACCCGTCCTGGGCGCAACGAACGCGTCGCCAACCCAAAATCCCAAATTGCCTTTGCCCGTCTTTGACGACCCAAAGCACGGCATCCGCATCTATCAGGGCGATTCGCTCGAGCTTCTTCCGCTGCTGCCGGAAAATTCCGTGGACCTGGTTTTCGCCGACCCGCCCTACTTTCTTTCAAACGGCGGCATCACCTGCCATGCCGGGCGCCGGGTCAGCCTCAATAAAGGCGCTTGGGACTGGGCCGTGCACCTGCTCTGGGCCCCGCGAACGCCGAAGGCGCCGCCAAAAAGTTTCACCAAGCGAGGAGGGCCATGATGCTTCGAATAACAAAAAAAACAGTCTCCAGGGCAATCGTCCGGGCGGCGGATATGCTGGAACGAAACGCGAACCCTTGCGACACCTTCGAGGGCGTGCTAGCTCGACGGGACACCTACGCACTGAGAACCCTCATCGCCTTGGGCCAGCGGTTCCTTGCGCGGCCGAAGCCCGCTTCACGGACCATGAGGCCCGCGACTCGGTCTCGAGTCCGCGCCTAAAAAAGAAACAAGACTCGTCTGCGGGGTTAGGGAAGCCGGAAATGGGATTTCACCCAGCGGAGCAATCGGCCTGTCAGGCGGAGGACCATGCCCGTTCCAAAGCGACTATCTCGCTCGCCTTCGCGTGCAAATCCGCCACCGCGTCGTAGCTGGTGAATTTCGCTCGCTGCGCGATGGAGCCAAAGGAGGGATGGGAGAGCTTCGATTTGAACTCGCGCTCGCGTTCCGTGCGCTATCGTGGGCGTCGAATCACAAGAAATGTTCATTGGACCTGCGCTCGGACGCGTTGTCGGCGAATTGATGCCCAGCGCCGCTACCGTTGTAGCCTTCAAATCTAGCGTTGATCTCCAGACGCGATTTATGGACCGACCAGATCGCGCCTATGGCGCGGTGCCGATGACCCTTACGCCCAAAGCCGTCTATCGGGAGAGAAAGTATTTCTTCATCGGAGCCGACCGCCGCGAAGTCATCTACTCCGTCACAGCACCGCCGCTCGACGATGCTTGGAAGGATTTTCAGCGCAGCCGTTGTGCGCACGAAGGCGTCATCGCGGTCATCAAAACGGAAACCGAGATTTATCCTAGGGCTTAGAGGGTGCGGGTCGGCGGGCGGGGGTTATGATGTTTGGGCAACCTTGATTGAATCGGCCTCCGGTATCGAGGACAAAAGGGACCTTGCTTGGGCGAGGAGGCGCTTTCCGCGGGGGACGAGGAGATAGCCCTTAACGCGCACGCTTCTACGTCTCTGGTGCTCGATAAATTCGCTAAGCTTGACGAGCTGGTCTGTCGTGTGCTCAGAGAAAAGAGTGGATTCGATCTCCGCCTCTACCGCGACCTGCTCGACAACCCTCCCGCCGCTGGACACCCGTTCTGCGAAGATGTCGGGTCGGAAGGTGGGCATGGGGGATTTAGCCTCACGGAATCCCCCGCGAAGTATTCGCCTTCGGAAGGCGACAAGCAGCGACTCGTGTTTCTCTGCCATTACCTTATGTACTTTTTGACGTAATCGGCGAGGTTGGAGTAGCCCGCCATCCCCGTTCCAAACTTGCGCGCCCCTCTTCTGTTTGTGCGACGCCAAAAATCGGGGCCGAGCTTCTTCAGGCCTGAGAGTCGTGCGGCGAAGCGCGCGTCGTTGTTCGTCGCTAGGAATCGCGGGGCCAGAAAGAAGTTGAATACGAACATGCCTGGCGTCTTCTGAATCAGGAATCTCTTCGGCTCCTGGAACACTTCTGGAATGTTTTTTCGTATTGCTGACCAGTAAGCGGCCAGCCTCTTAGCCCCCTTGTTCGGCTGCTTGAACTTGCCTGTGATTAGGAGCTGGCGCAATGAGTTCACATAGGACTTTTCCGTTGCAATGTGCCCCTCCAGCCTTTCCTCGTTGGGCTGGCGGATGCGCTGGTACCAGGGATTAGCTGCGAAATCCCTGTTCAGCGCGATGGTGATTCGGACTGCGGCTATCTCCCAAGGCTTCACGTCCGCTATGTCGCGGATTCTGTTGTTCTCGATTAACAGACGCCTCGTGAGGGCGACGTCCATTTTCTTCGCTTTGGTATTTATGATGTAAAATTGCGCTGCCTCCTCCACCTGACTCAAGCCTTCCGTTATCACAACAGGGAAATGGAAACTGCCCCGGCGTAGCACGTGCTCTTCCCTCGCCCGCACCAGGCCTTTCAGTCTGTGTTGCATGTCGACAACCCATACGCGCGTACCGTCGGGGATTGTAAGCTTCCCCGCACGGAACTTGAGTTGCCCCTTCTGGCGCACATTCAGCAGCCCGGCCACCGGCATTATGGAATCCGACCTCTCGAAGTATTTCGCGATGCTCTTGATGCGTCTTTCGTCAGGGTTCCTCTGGTAACCGCGTCGACCCATGACGTTTTTCGGGTCCCAGGTGTCAATCGAAAAGTCATCAAGCGTCTCGACTGGGACGGCGGCGAGGTACATCGTCGTCCTGCGCTGGCTGAACTGAACGGCCGGTACTGTTAGGCTCATGACTTGCTCATTGTAGTGCCCGATGATCGGATGTCAAGGCATGAGGCCCGCGTGGCTGGACGCTTGACGTCCTCAACGTTGTGCGCGGGCTGGGCAAAGCGGAATTCGCGCTCGGCGACGTTGATGCCCGCGCGGAGGAAAAGGTCCCGACGACCATCCAGGATATCTCCGCGTGGCCCATTGACGGAATCGTTGTCTTCTCGGGCGACGGCTTCACCGCCAACATGAGGTCCTTCCTCGTATCAACGGGCAAGGCCGTCGAGCTAAGCGGTCTGGAGCCGTGGCTCCGGCTGTGCTTCGGTCTTTCCCTCTAAGTCCTCCGCCGTCGCTACCCGCGGCCGTGCCGGCCGTGTATAATCCTTCGTGGAGGCTCTTGGGCATGACGCTCATCGCGCCGCGGATTGCCGTTGACCCGCAGGTCCGGTTTGGCAAGCCTGTCATTGAGGGAACGAGGGTTCCCGTGAGCACGGTGGTGGGCGCTGTGGCGGCGGGCGACTCCTGGGTTGAAATCGCCCAGGAATACGGCATCACGGATGACGACATTCGGGCCGCGCTGGCCTACGCCGCAAGCCGGCTTGAGGAAGAAACTGTGCGAGCGCCCGCCTGATGCCGCGCTTCCTCATTGACGAAGACTTGCCCCACATTCTGGCCAGTCTCCTGGGGGGAGGCGGGCACCCGAGCGAACACGTCCGCGACCTAAAGCTTCGCGGTTCCCCGGACAACCGGATCTATGAAGCCGCGCAACAAAGAGGCGCCGTACTGGTTTCCGGCGACACGGATTTCGGGAATCTGCTTCGATTTCCGCTGGGCACGCACCCCGGCATCGTGGTTGTCCGGTTTCCCTCGGTCATGCGTACCCGAGAGCTCGCCATGGAAATTGCAAGAACCCTCCTGTCATTGGACGACCAGTCCTTTGGCGGCAACTTGATCATCCTTGAGCCGGGAAGGATTCGAATCAGGCGCTCCGCCTGAGCGGGGCCACGCCGATGCGCTGGCCCGTCTGCACCCGCAAAACCGAAATATCGAGCCGAAAATCCGGCAGCAATCGCAGCGCCTGCGCGACTTCGCATGGCCGGAATTTCTCGGCCCTGGCCGTTACCGCGTTTCTCCGGCCCGCGACCGAGGCTGGCGCGTTCTGCAAAAATATGGTCGGCAAAGACCTTAAGGACTTCAGGGTCAATACCGGATTGACCCGTCGCGCGATGAGCGTTATGAGTCCAGCAAAAGGATTCGCGCCTTGAGGTCCAAAGCTCGTCCGCCCTGAAGGGACTGGCCGAAGCGACCTTGAGAAACGAATTCGATATGTCCTCAAACAGATCCTCCTGATTGGTGAAGGAGGGCCCCCACTCCCACGCGGCGCGGCCCCTCAACTAGAGGGGCCCGCATCTTTGGCCGGTCAGTTAATCCGTGGAGTGGGCCCGCCCGCTGGCCCTGAAAGCCGCAAGGCTGGAAAGCGAGCCTTACGCTGCAACTGCTGGTGGGCGGGGTTTGTCAGTGTGGGCCGGAAGCGCTCCGTTGCGGCTGGGGTGGCGGGGTTGCGGAACCGCTCCTCGCGGCGGGCTCGGGCATGTGGCACTGGCCATCAAAAAATCCACCCGGCTCAACCGTCAGCGCGGGAGTATAGATGTCCCCCAAAATGACGCCTCGCGCCTTGATCTCTACTAGCTCTGTCGCATGAACTGCCCCTTTCACTTTCCCGGCGACACTAATCATCTTGGAGTGAATCTCTCCTTCCGCCTCGCCTTGATCCGCAACCACGACAATGCCAGCAGAATGCAGCTCGCCTTTGAAATGACCGTTGAGCCGCAGCATTCCCGACCCTACTTTCATTGTTCCTTCAAACTCGACACCCGGTTCTATCAAACCCACCACGTCCTGGCCTTCAATATCAACCACAACCCTGGACTTGCGGTGGCTGCCCATTCCGAATGGCATACATTACTCCTCATTGAGGCTCTCGCAGTCACTAGCGGATTATATACTAGATATATAGTAATACTATATACATAAGACTATCTCTTTGTTATAAGTTCGAAGATTCGGTTTAGGTCTTCCGGAGAGAAATAACTTATCTCGATCTTTCCTCGCTTGCCATCTCCTGAAATCTTTACGCGTGTGCCGAGCGTTCTCTCAATTTCCATCATTGCAGAGCGCACGTTAGGGTCCATAGGCTTGGATCCGGCGCCAGCAGGCAACCTGGTATGTGGTCGTGCCGAGGACGCAACCAGATGCTCGAGCTGCCGGACTGAGAGGCCCCTGGCGAGAGCCATCTTTGCGAGTTGCCGCTGAGTTTCATGCGAGTTGAGGCCAGCCAGAGCCCTGGCATGTCCGCCACTGAGTTTGCCTTCCGCAACCATCCGTTGCACTTCGGCGTCCATCGCCAGGAGACGCAAGGCATTGGTTACGGTCGAGCGGTTGACGCCGAGGCGCTCGGCAATTTGCTCATGGGTTATACCGAACTTTGTTTGGAGCTGCTCGTAGGCGCGGGCCACCTCGATCGGGTTCAAATCCGCGCGGAGCAGGTTTTCCGTTAGCGCGATCTCAAGAGCTTCGGAATCCCCCAGATCCCGGACGATTGCGGGAATGCTATCTAGGCCAGCTCGCAAGGCAGCCCGCCAGCGGCGCTCTCCGGCCACCATCTGGTAACGGTCGCCAGCCCGGCGCACCAATACAGGCTGCACGATCCCGCTGGCGCGAATCGAGGCAGCGAGCTCGTTGAGGCCGTCCTCCGGGAAGGCCTGACGGGGCTGAAATGGATTTGGGTCAATCTGGCTAACTGCGATTCGCTCTGCTCCGGCTGGGGCCGACGGTGCCTCGGCCTCCCGGAGGAGAGCGTTAAGTCCCCTTCCCAGCGCCTTTCTGGTCATTGCGCATCACCTCCTTGGCCAGCTCTTCGTAACTCCTCGCCCCGCGGCATTCCGGATCGTACATGGTAACCGGCTTGCCGTGACTTGGCGCCTCCGCCAAGCGGACATTGCGGGGTATAATCGTATTAAAAACCTGATCGCCGAAGAAGTCCCTCAAGTCCTGGCGAACCTGATGGGACAGATTGGTGCGCTCGTCGAACATGGTCAGCAAGATGCCCTCGATCGCCAGCTTGGGATTGTGGCTGCGGCGGATGCGAATCAACGTGTCCAGGAGCTGAGATACGCCCTCGAGGGCGAAGTATTCGGATTGAATCGGGATTAACACTGAATCTGCGGCAACCAGGCCGTTTAGGTTCAGTAGATCAAGGGCCGGAGGGCAATCCAGCAGGATGTAATTGAAGCGTTCTCGAATCGGTTCAATTCTTTGCCGCAGTATATATTCTCGCTGCGGGTTGTTGATGAGCTCTAGGTTGGCTCCAATCAGGTTTTTGTCGGATGGAATGATGTGAAGCCCTTCGATGGGTCCTGGTATGATCAAATCTCCCAGCGGAACATCCATGAGCATCGAATGGTACAGATGGCGTCGGGAGGGATCCTTCGCGACGCCAAGGCCACTTGTCGTGTTCGCTTGTGGGTCGCAATCGATCACCAAGGTCCACATATCCTGGTCGGCCAGCGATGCTCCAAGATTGATGGCTGTGGTCGTCTTCCCGACGCCCCCCTTCTGGTTAGCGATTGCGATGACCCTTCCCATATGAGCCAGGAAACCAGGCGATCCCTAAAGTTCCTTTGGTTCGATAAACCCACCCTATGCGGAATGGGGCGGCAAGGAGGTTTCACGTGAAACATTTGGCCTGAAACCCCATCGGGCCAGCCGTCGTTTGTATATCATAATCCGCGCCCGGCGTGGGCATTAAAGCGAAATTAATCCAGCGGCGTTGCTATCGCCGATCTTCCGACCGATCAAAATTATTCGCTCGCGGGAGTTGGGGATTTTTGCAGGCTTCATCCACGAAATCCGTTCCGGCGCGCTTTGGATGCGTTCGCGGAGCCTTGAGGTCGTCCAGAGGCAAAGAGCGCCGTTTTGCTTCAGGCAATCACTGGCGCCCTGAATGAGCCTCGTCGAGCTGCCCACAGCGCGAGAGGTGACAATATCAGCGGCCGCGAACTCCGCCGAAACGCGGTAATTCCCAACTCCTTCGCTCCTGATTTCGACCTCGGAAAATCCGCACTGCCTGGAGACTTCCTTCAGAAAGGCGCATTTTCTCATCTTCGGCTCGAGCAATATGACCTGGAGCGCGGGGAACATAACCTTCAAGGCCAGACCTGGGAACCCGGCTCCGGTCCCGACATCCAACAGTCGCCCTTCCAAACCCATAAGTGTTCCGAGATAAAAGCTTTCGCCGAAGTGGCGCCTGATGCAATCCTCGGGCTTGTTTATGGCGGTTAGGTTAATCTTTCCGTTCCATCGTAAGAGGAGTTCCAAATAAGTCAGGACTTGTTCCGTCTGTGAGCCGCTCAGTCTGATACCGAAAGGCACGAGGAGATTCGCCACCGCCAATCCTCTTTGCACGATAACTCCAAGCATAAGACTTGGGTCACCTAGCAGCAACAGGAATCGAATGGAGATGACTACTTCATACTCGAGTCAAGTCAACGATCCTGCGCAAGCAGGCATGCCCCTGATTCTCGAGATCGTAAGGACCAACCGAAAAGCCAAACCCATGGATGCGAGAGGTGGATGTGAACGTCGCATGTATATTACATATATAATACATCTATTATGTACTATAGGAATATATCATAAGTTATCAGTCTTGGGCTCGCCGAAGAATGTGCTTGGCTTCGGCCAGCGCTGGCGGCCCCGCAGCGCGTAGGGATTCTCACATTGGAAGAACTTTTGCCAGGGCTGTGTCAAAGTCTCAGAAGTGTAACAACACGAAAGCTCGTGATTTAGGGCTGGCAATTTCCTCTCCGGCTGGGTAGCCTTTCTGCCTGGAAGGAGAAGTCAGCCGCCGTTCTGTTGTTCCCACCCGATTGATCGTGCGGCCCGCGCGCTCCGTCGAGCGGACGCGCTGGCCGCAGTTGATGAATGCCCATCACTACCTGGGTTTCCGGCCTATCGTGGGACAATCGCTCTGGTACGTGGCCACCCTCGATGAACAATGGGTGGCGTTGCTGGGCTTTGGCGCGCCCTCTTCACCCGCAAGCTCGGTATCTTTTGCAGGCCCCGCTTTTATCTCCTCTACCTTCCTGCCGAAAGGAGAAATCCCTGATGATCGACGTGAACCGCCTGCCCTTGGAGGGCGAGGGCGGATTGATCGAGAGGTTGCGAACCCTGGCGGACCCACGCAAGCCGCGGGGCGTGCGTCATCCCGTGGTCACGGTGGTGGCGATTAGCGTCTGTGCGGCGCTGGCCGGAGCGCGTAGCTTCAAGGACATGAGCATGGCATCGGCTACCAGTACGTCTCCGGCATAATCGTCCGCGTGGACAGCCAGCTCATTCACGCGGAGGCCGTGAAGCCCGCGCTCTCGCTGCTGAGCGCGACGGGGTTTCAGGGTCCTGAGCAGGACCTAATAGGGGCCTTCGATCACTACAGGCATGGTCGCTTTAAGGAGGCCGGCGCCGACGCGCTCAAGGCCTTCGAGAGCACGATGAAGTCAATCTGCAAGGCTCGGCGGTGGCCGCACGATCCGGGCGCAACCGCGAAGCCGCTCCTCGACGTCCTCTTCACTCACGGGCTAATCCCGCCAGAGCTTCAGTCGCACTTCGGCGGGCTGCGCTCGGCGCTCGAGTCGGGGCTGCCGACGCTGAGTAACAGAACCAGCCGCCACGGGCAAGGCCCCGACCCCAAGCCGCACGCTCCGCACTTCGCCGCGTACATGCTTCACCTCGTTGCCGCCAACATCGTATTCCTCGTTCAGGCTCACAAAGCCCGCAGCTAACCGGAACGGCCCGGCAGCCGCGGGCTCGCCGTTCAGTTCCTACTGCGATGCCGAAGAGCCGCTACTGCTCCCACTGCTGCTGGCGCCCGCGTTCTCGGTCTCGTGCGGCGGCGGCTCGAGCGGACCTCACCTTCGCCCGGCACGTCCGTCGGCACTTACACGTTGGCGGCAGCGGGCACTCCTGCCAGCCGGGCGTATTCCGCCAGCGCGGCGCTGAACGCCCAGTGAGCCCGGGATCGGGAAATCATCGTCCCGCGGCTTCTGTTCGCTCCGCGATGTAACCTCCACCTGGCGCTGAGCGTCGGGAAGCTATGAGATTTAAGGAACAGACAATGCACCATAGGAGGGACAGATGACCAGAAAATGGATGGGCCCGGCGGCCAAGGCCGCCGCGGTGGTGATGGGCGGCGCGTTGGTGGTTCGCGCCCAAAGCTTGGGCGGAAGGTTCGCCGCAGGCATGGGAAACATGGCCCGAGGCGGCGGCGAGCAGGCGATGGCGAACCGCGCGCTCGCCCTGCTGGATAATTCCCGCCTTCGCACCGCGCTCAACCTGACCGACGCTCAAGTAAGCCAGCTCCGCAAAATCGTGGTCGGAGCGGAAGAATCTTCGATCAAGACCCACGCCGATTTGGCCGTGGCGGGTATCGAGCTGCGCGAGTTGCTCCGCCAAGACAAGCCCGACAATGCAGCGGTGATGGGCATGGTCAGCCAAATTGCCCAGCTTCGGGACGCGCTGATGAAGCGGCAGGTGGAGGCTCTGCTGGCGGCGAAGGGCGTGCTGACGCCAGAGCAGCAGAAAATGATCCGGCAGTTCATCGCAAGGCGGGCGATGGCCGCCCGCATGGGCCATGGGGGAAATTCGCGGCCGCCCGGTAGGGATTGATCCCTCGGGGCCATTGCTGATGGGCGTGACTGCTCAGTCGCTCAATCACCCCTTGCCACCTGAATCGGATCATTGATCGCTTGCGGGCGGTTGCTAAACCGTATTATACGCCGCGGCGTGCGCGGCCAGCGGCGCCTGCGCGTGACGGGGGCGATAATGAAGAAACGTGGGGTGAGCGACGGGATTCGAACCCGCGACATCCAGATCCACAGTCTGGAGCTCTACCAGCTGAGCTACGCTCACCGCAACGGAGCGGTTTCGCGCGCGAAGCCGCCTAGGCTTTTGTAACACCCGGCGCCGAAACCTGTCAACGCGGCGCGGCGGGGGTGAACCTGCTGAATATTCCATCCGGGCGCGGAGGCCGGCTCTGGGCTTCACTCCGGCAGCCGAAGCGACTGCCATGCGCCATACCGAGTGAGTTGGCCCTCAGCGACGTTGGCAAAGTATCGTCCCCTGCAACCGAACTGCAGGATGCGCTGACCGGAGCCCGCAAGCGCCGCCCAGCGAGAGGTCGTCCTCGGGTTCTGCTCGATGGCGGTGATGCGCGCATCGCCAAAAGAAAACTCGACCATGCGAAGCCCGTGGGCGCGGGCCGAGCGCGCCGGGTAACGCTGCCCGTCCACTTCAATCTCCCGCTTGCTCTCCACCATCACCTGCTGCCACACCGACCGCAGAGCTTCTTCAAGCGTCACGATGGACAATGTTACGCCGGCCGCGCGCGAGGGTCAAATGAACAAACGGTGCGGCTTGCGGGCGTTTTCAACGGAGAGCGGCGCGTTCGCGGCGGCGGGCCGCGCCTCGGCGGAACGGGTTCGGGCATAACATATCGCATTGCGATAGATTGCCAGCGCGGCCGACCGGTCAGCGGGTGATGATGACGCCTTTGGGGTCGGGGCCGCCTGGAACGCCGACGGGAATTTCCTGGAGTTCGGTTGGCTGCTGGCAGCAGACACAATGGCCGGGCCCCAGCGCGGCGATATTGCAGGTTTCGCAGTAGTAACGAATCCAGTATCGCTGACCGTGGTGAATCGTATAGAGGCTGTCCACCTGGAAAAATCCGTCCGCGAGTTGGGACCCGTGGAGCTCAACCTCGTGGTTGGCCAACCGCTTATCCTGCAAGGTTCGGAAGATGAAATGGTTCATGCCAGCGAGCAGGATTTGCTTG
>JAKAWO010000076.1 GCA_021827255.1 Acidobacteriota bacterium
GCGCAGGTAATTAGCGCCGTGCCAGCTGAGCAGGGCCAGGCTCAAGAGTCCCGTCAACAGCGAATAAGGATTCAGCAGCAGCGCGAAAGTCCCCTGAAAAGAGCCGCCCGCGCCAATGGGCAATCCTTGAACCACGTTGCCGAGTGCTACCCCGAGCAAAAGCGCCAGGAGCAGGCTTCCTGCCCAGAAGCCGGCGTCCCAGATCGCCCGCCACAGCGGATGGTCAATCTGATGCCGGAACTCGATGGAAACACCGCGCACGATCAGCAACCACAGCACCAGCATCAGCGCCAGATAAAAACCGCTGAAGCCGGACGCGTAAACGCGCGGAAACGCCACCACCATCATGCCGCCTGCCGCAAGCAGCCAAACCTCGTTGCCGTTCCAGACGGGGCCGATGGAGTTTAGGGCCGCGCGGCGCTCCTCATTCGATCGCGCCACCCACAAATGAATCGCGCCGACGCCCAAATCGAAGCCGTCGAGCGCCGCATAGACGGTCAGCATGACGGCGAGCATCCAGAACCAGGCGACGTTCATTCGCAAGAGCCTCCGCGGCGCAACCTCAAGCGGCCGGATGAGGCACTGTCTCTTCTTCCGGCCCTCGGTGGATGACTCGCCCTACCAGAAAGACAAAGAGCAGGCTGAGCAGGGCGTAAATTCCACAAAAACCTAGCAAGGTAAACACGACTTCGCCACCAGCCACGTTGGCGGAAGTGCCCGCTGTGGTTTTGAGCAGGCCATAGACGAGCCAGGGCTGGCGGCCCACCTCTGTCACCATCCATCCGGCCTCGTTGGCGATGTAAGGGAAAGGCAGCGCCAGCATCAGGGTCCACAAAAACCAGCGAGCCGAATAGAGCCGCCTCCGCCACAAAAGAAAGAGGCCCAGCAGCATCTGGGCGATGAAGATCGTTCCCAGGCCCACCATGATGTGGTAGGCGTAATAGGTGAGCGCCACCGGCGGCCACAACTCCTTGGCATACTCGTCCAGGCCCAGCACCGTGGCGCGAAAGTTTCCATAGGCTAGAAAGCTGAGAGTGTCAGGGACAAATATCGGGTCGAGCAACCGCTCCTGAGTGGTGTCCGGCATGCCAATGATGGCGAGCGGCGCGCCTGTTTGCGTCTTAAACAATCCTTCCATCGCCGCCAGCTTGGTCGGCTGATAGCGCACCACGTCGGCGCCGTTCAGATCGCCGGTCGGAAACAGTTGGGTGAGCGAAAAAATCGCTCCCGCCACCACCGCCAGCTTCACCGTTCGGCGGGCGAATTGCACATGGCGGTTGCACAACAGATAGAACGCTCCCACCGCAGCCATCACGTATGCGGCCGCCACCAACGCTCCGTTGATCGTGTGAGCGTATTGCCAGCCGGCGTAAGGGTTCAGGAGGACGGCCCAGAACGACGTCAGGCGCAGCGTGCCCTCCGGATCGAGGCGGTAGCCCACGGGATGCTGCATCCAGGCGTTGACTACGATGATGAAATATCCCGACAGGAGCGACCCGGCCGCCACGCCGGCTCCTGCCAGCCAGTGCGCCACGCGCGATACGCGGCCTTCGCCAAAAAGAAACAGCCCCAGAAATCCCGACTCCAAAAAGAAAGCGTAAACGCCCTCCATCGGCAGAGTCTGGCCGAAGACGCTGCCGCCAAAGCTCGAGAACCGGCTCCAATTGGTCCCGAATTCAAATTCCAGCGGAATGCCGGTCACCACGCCGAGCGCAAAGTTGATGGCAAAAATCCTGGCCCAAAACTTTGCCGCCGCGCCGTATTGCCGGTCGCCCGTCACGAGCTCCAGCGTCGAAAGCAAGGCAATAAAAAAACCCAACCCCATGGTCAGAATAGGAAAAAGGTAATGGAACATCACCGTCAGGGCGAACTGGATGCGGTGGGCGAAAACGGCGGTGCTCATGGTTTTCCTCGCGGGCGTTCTCAGAAGGCCGACGCTCGCCGAGACTCGGGCGTTGCGAGGCCGCTGGCAAGATTAGTCTGGCGCATCCCGCCGCGCCGTCCGCAACGTCACAGCCCATTCTATCCCTGTGCGCCGCCGGGAAACACCCATTCCGATGGGGCTCGGCAGGAGCCTTTCCCCTTGCAGAGCGGTAAAGAAGGCGGCTCATCGTGCGCTGGCGCAGGGCAAGGCGTCAAAATAGTCTTGCCAGTTCGCCTTTTCTTCGCCTAGAATAGCCCTGGAGTTCCGCCAGCGCCGTCAACGCGCTTTTGGCGCTTTCCCGGACTCGAGCGAACCCTACGGAGGCAAACGATGGCGCTCACACGGCGGCAGAAACAAGTTCTGGATTATTTGGTGAACTTCATTGACCGGCAGGGTTACTCTCCGAGCTTTGAAGAGATCGCCGAGGGTCTTGACCTCTCTTCGGTCGCCACCGTTCACAAGCATCTTGACACGCTGGAGCGAAAAGGCTTCATCCGCCGAGGCTACAATCGCAGCCGCTCCGTGGAGGTGGTGGCGTTTCCCGGCTCGGTTCCATTCGCCAAGGTCGCGCTCCGCCCCATCGCGGCCGCGAAATCTGCCCACAGGAGCCGCGCCGCTAGCGGCGAACTCGCGCCTGCCGAGGCGCTGGAGTTTCCTCTGCTCGGCCGCATCGCCGCCGGCCATCCCGTCGAGGCCGTTCCTGCCCCCGAAACGTTCTCCTTTGGAGATTTCACCGGCCGCAAGGATGGCATTTTCGTTCTCAAGGTCAAAGGTGACTCGATGGTGGATGATCACATCTGCGACGGCGACTACATTCTGGTCGAAGGGCGGTCCACCGCCGACAACGGAGAAATTGTCGTGGCCTTGCTCAGCGGCACCGACGCGACCCTTAAGCGGTTTTTCCGCCAGGGGGACGACAAAATTCGCCTTCAGCCCGCCAACGCCCAAATGGATCCCATTATCGTGAAAACGCGCGACGTTAAGATTCAAGGCCGTGTGATCGGCGTCCTGCGCAAGTACTAATTTCTCTATAGTCACTCGCGCGACAGCCGCGCGCAGTATCGAGCCTCGCCAGGAACGGCACTGGCGCGCGTGCCTTCAGCAACGCACAATCCAAAATCGGCTTGACAAGGACTTCCGGTACCCACTGACGGCCATCGGCAGCCCTGCGCCCAATCTTCACATCGCCCGGAGGATCCGCCATGACCGCTTTGAGATTGCCGGCGGCGCGCCGGGCCTGGAAGTTTCCTGGCAGGTGACGGGCATTCGCCACGACCCCTTTGCCGAGGCGCATCCGCTTACGGCCGAGGTGGAGAATCCCAAGGCCGAGCAAGGCTATTACCTGCACCCACGGCTCTACGGCCGGCCGCAGACCCAAGGCATCGCGTGGGCTGAAGCGCACCGTCAAGCCCTGCCGGCCGGAGCGCAGAAGAGCCGCCGCAAGGCATGGAACAGCCCGCCCGCGACACCGGCGGCGCGGCGCATGGCGCGCGGACGCTCGGCGAGCGTCGCCTCGTTCGCCCCGAGCCAGGACGCGAAGCTCGCCGCCCTCGGCCGCCGGAACCGCAAGCTGGCGAGCGAAGTGGCGCAATTGCAGAAATCCCAGGCGCAAATGATGGCGGTGGTCGAGCGGCTGGAGCATCAGTCGCCGAAGCCAACCCGTCTCGCCCGGCTGCGCTTTTGAAGGGCGGAGATCAGGCATTTAGTCGCGGTGGGCAGCGCAATGCCCGCGCTCTCGCGGCCCTTCGCCGCGGCTGCCGCAGCAATCAGAGTTTACCTGCAAGGGGTTGCGAATTTCTCTGCGTTCGTTCGCGCACTTCAAAAGGTCTAAGTGAGGCGCGATTTCCTCCCGCGGCGAGAACCCCCGCTCCGTTGCCGTTACTTCTGGCGCGAAGCTTGCTCGAAAATGGCGAGGGCAATTCGGTCCAGCACGGCTTCCGCGGCTTCGTGCCGCAGCGGGTCGGCGTTGCCGATGATTGAAAACGCCAATCGTTTCCCGCTCGGCAACTCCATGTAACCGGAGAGCGAGTCCACATGTTCGATGCTTCCGGTTTTGGCGTGAATACGCCCGGCGGCCGGCGCGCCCCTGAAGCGGCCGGCGAGCGTGCCATCCACTCCCGCCACCGGCAGCGCGTCAAAAAAAGGGTGGAAACGCGGCGAGCGCGCCATAAACTCAAGCAGTTTGACGATCGCGTCGGGCGCGACCAAGTCTTCTCGCGAGAGGCCGGAGCCGTCGGCGATGCGCATTTCGCCGGGTGGAATACCCACCTCTTGCGCGAAGGCCCTCACAACCTTCAATCCCGCCTTCCGGCTGCCGACCTGCTCGATCTCACGTCCCAACGTGAGCAGCAGCATCTCGGCGTGCAGATTCTGGCTTACCTTCGCGGTCAACTGGATGTCGTCGGCCAGGGGGGGCGAGCGATGCTCCGCCAAGACGACGCGGGGGCGCGGCGGCGCGGGCCGAAGCAGATTCTCCGTCTCTCGCGCAGCTTCCTCGGGCGTCAGGCGGCGAACCTCAATGCCTCCCTCAACCTCGATTCCCTTCGCTTCCAGATCGCGCCGCAGCAATTCCGCGATCAGCCGCGGCGGGTCTTCGATCGCCACGGTTTGGTCAGGCACAGGCGCGTCAGCGGGAACCTGGCCAAAAACGTGTAAGGTCATCGAGCCGAGGGCGCGCGCAATCTGAAAATCACTCTGGCCGCCGGCGGGGACAGTTTCCAGACCGTTCGCAATCCGGTAGCCACCGGCCAACGGGTCCAGCCACACTCGCGCTTTTTCTCCAGCCTCTTGGGCGGGCTGAATGCGCAACAGCAGCTCATTGTCATTGAACACGAGCGCCGTGACGGGCGCGCCGTATCCCCACACCAGGTCGCCGACCGCCCAGTCGGAGGGATAAGGCTCATCCACAAAGTAGCTGTCATCGGCGATCAGATGGCCGGTAATCTGGCGGACACCGCGGGCCGCGACCTGATCGGCCAGATTCTCAATGGCCTGGAGCGACGCCGCCGTGTTTCGCGGCGTATTGGGGCCGGCATAGGGCAAGACGCGGCTGGTGGCGAAATTGGCGTCGCCTCGCCCCACGATCGAAACGCTTCCCACCCGTCCTTCGGCGTCGGGCGGGTGAGCGGTTTCCACCGTAGTCAGAAAGGTGAAATCCGGCCCCAGCTTTTCCAGTGCCGCGGCGAGCGTAAAAAGTTTGAGGTTCGACGCGGGTTGGAACAGATGGCCGGCGTTGAGCGCGCAGAGCGGCTTGCCATCCGGCAGTTGAACCGCCTCGACGCCCCAGAATCCTCGGCGGCCGGGTGACTGGTGGAGGATGGCCTCGATCCGCTGGTCGAGCCGATTCGCGCTTCTGGCCTCTCCGGCGAGTGGCAGCGCGCAAAACGCGGTCGCCAGAGCAACGAACGCTGCGAGCTGGCGGGCGAAGGCTCGCTCGCACCTGATCCTTCGCTCCTGGCAAGCGCGCACGGCCGGCGCCCGGTCACGGAGGCGCGGCACAGCGCGAGAAATCTCTCGCCTTAGCATCCGAGCATCCGCGCCGCATCTTTGGCGAAATAGGTCAGAATAATGTCGGCGCCCGCGCGGCGGATGGAGGTGAGACTTTCCAGGATGGCGCGCTCGCGGTCCACCCAGCCGGCGCGCGCCGCCGCCTCGATCATCGAAAACTCGCCGCTTACCTGATAGGCGGCGATGGGCACGTCAAACTCGCGGCGCGCCAGCGCAATCACGTCGAGATAGGGCAGCGCCGGTTTGACCATAAGGATGTCCGCGCCTTCCTCGATGTCGAGCGCTATTTCCCGCAGCGCCTCGCGCTGGTTGGCTGGATCCATCTGGTAGCTCTTGCGGTCGCCAAACTTCGGCGCTGAATCGGCCGCCTCGCGGAACGGCCCGTAGAACGCCGAAGCGTATTTGGCCGAATAGGCCAGGATCGGCGTCCGAGGATAGCCGCGAAGATCCAGCTCCTGCCGGATGCGCCCCACCCGCCCATCCATCATGTCGGAAGGCGCCACGAGGTCGGCTCCGGCTTCCACTTGGGTTACCGCAGTTTTCGCAAGAAGCTCGAGCGTCGAGTCGTTGTCCACTTCGCCATTTTTAACCAGGCCGCAGTGGCCGTGGCTCGTATATTCATCCAGGCAGAGATCGCAGATCACCAGCAGGTCCGGGAGCGCCCGCTTCACCGCCCGCACGGCCCGCTGCACGATGCCCTCGGGGTCGTAAGCGCCGGAGCCTACCTCATCCTTCTTTTCCGGAATACCAAACAGAATCACCGCTGGAACGCCCGCCTCATAAACGCTTTTGCACTCGTCCACCAGCCGATCCACCGACCAGCGGTAATTACCGGGCATGGACCGGATTTCTTCTTTCACGCCTGAACCCGGGCAGACGAACAGCGGATAGACGAACGACCGCGCCGACAAGCGCGTCTCCGCCACCATCTGGCGCAGCGCTTCCGTGCGCCGCAACCTTCGCGGACGATGGATGGGAAATGGCATGGCGTTCCTGCTCCCTCGCAACGAGGCGACGCTCGGCGTGGTCAGCGATCCACGCCCCAGCTCGGGTCGAAGCGGCGTGATGTCGGACGCCCCCGGCGCGCCGTCAACCCGAAAAGATACCCCGCGCGCGCGGCGGATGCCTAAATGCCGAATGCTCTCTCAAAACAACCTTTCGTGCGATGTAAAGTTTCCAAACGTGCCGATGTTCGCAAAAGAAATCGCCCCCCGAAATTCATTCTCGCGCCGCAGCGGGCCTAAATCAAACCGCTGATACTCAAAGGCAATGCTGAAGCACCCGAAGTTATAACTCGCTTGGCTCACCACCTGGTCCGCCAGGTGCTGCGCGAAGTTGTAGTCTATCCCAAACGCGCCGCTCAGGCCCTTTCGATCCCTCTTGCCATAGGTCGCCAAGGCGCGCAGCATGTTGAACGAAGGCAGCTTGGACAGAGGCGTGGGGCTCGTCTGCGCCACCAGAGCCGGCAAAGAGGCCGTGTGGTTGATAAAAAAGTCCGTCAATCGCAGGCCCAGCAGCCCGCGGTGAAGGTCGGAGGTGATTCCAGCGTTGAGCACTCCACCCCCGCTCGGGTCGAAGTCAGCGCGCAATTCAGCGTCGTAATTCGCCGATGGCGCAACCTTCAGCACCGAGACCAGCGGAGAGAGGTGGCGGCCGTTCGGCAATCCAAATGCAAAGCCCGTCAAAGCGAGCGTCGGCTGAATGGCCTCAACCGTCCCCGACGGCAGCGCCCCCCCAAACGTTGGATCGAAATAATAGATTTGCTCCAGCCTCCAGGAGATTAGGTCTCGAGCCTGCAGAGCGCCGGGAGATCCCTCCGGAACGTCTTTGCGGACCAGGATCGAATTGGTCAGCGAATAGTCAATCTCATTCGTTTCCGTCAGCACGTCCAAAGCATCAAAGCGAACGATGTCGGAGATGTCTTGCGGGTCGCTGGCGCGGACCACCCGGTAGCGAATGTCGGGCTGGATGACGTGCTTGAAGCGATAGCCAAAGTGGGGCGTCGAGAACACCTTCTCGAGGGACGGCGGTCGCAGGTCCAGCGAAATTTCCCCCAGCAGTCGGTTCACGGGGCCCTGGCCGGGCTTGAGGCTGGTGCCGTAATGGGTGAAGCGCGCGCTGATCTTCGGTGTCAGGTGAAATCCTCCGAAGGACTTCACTCGCATCGTCAGTTGAGGATGGAAATCCAGCCGGTCGGAAAAATCGGGCGTGCGGAAGCCCAACTCATCCCGCGAGACGCCATCCGCCGAGGTCGAGAAGGAAAAGTAGAAAGGAGAGTGCTTGATCCGCTGGTCAATCCCGGAAAATGAAAGTGCGGGCCACTGATTGATAACCACCGAGTTGGTGGGAGTCTGGACGCTCAGGAAGTTTTGGTACCGCGACGCGCTCATGTTGATGCTGTACGCGCCAAAGTTCTTGGTCGCGAAAGCGTCTTGGCGCGCCTCCGAGCTCACCGCTTCCGCAAAGTTGGGAGAAAAGGTCAGACGGAAGGCTAGCGAATTCACGTAGTCCACGTCCACGACACCCCGAAAGCCGCGCCACAAGTTTTCATCCTCGCCGGTGGCTTGGAGGCTGTTGCCGGGGGCGCGGTTCTGCCGCAGCGGACCGCTCCCCCGGTCATTCACGCCAAAATAGTTCACCCTCAAGCGGCTGTTCTGGGTGGGGCGGGCGCGAAATCGCGCCATCCGCGCCAGGCCGCGCAGGCTGTAATTCTCCAGGCCGAGGGTCAGGTCCGCGCTCGGATTGATCGCCCAGAAAAAAGAGTCGCCCAAAATCACGCCCTTCTGCGAGGAGTTGCCAACCGTCGGCAGAAGAAATCCGCTTCGCCGCGGCTCGCGCTGGATGGAAGTGACCATCACCGGCAAATAGAGCGCCGGCATCCGCAGGAAATGGATCACAGCGTCGTGCGTGACCACCTTGTCATTCACCACGATGTGCGCCTTCCGCGCCGTGATCGTCCAACCCGTGGCGGGATGATTGCAGGTAGTCACCTGGCCGTGATCCAGGATGTAATTGGATTCGTTCAAACGCTGCACCTTCTTCGCGCGGAGGTAAAACGGGCTGGAGGTCTGGAGGACCCCCACTCGTGGGCGAATCCGCGGGTGGACGTAGCCGCTGGCGTGGAAAAACCAGCCACGCCCCGTCACCACGTTATACCGCGCCTCCTGTGCTTCCAAGTGGGCCTCGGGCGAAATGAAAGTCACATGGCCGGTGGCTGTGACTTCCCCGGTCGTCGAATCGTAGGTGGCCTGGTCGGCGGTGACCTTCATCCCCTCATAGCGCACCTCGACGTGCCCTCGCAAATCGTACGCGCCCTTCTGAATACTTTCGGAAACCGCGCTGATTTCGAGAAGCGGCGCCTTGGAGCCGGGGCGGCGGGAGGCTTTCTTGCTTGCCGCCGCGCCCGAAGACGCCAGCAGCGCCGCTACTGTCGCCGCAAGCCATCGCCGCCGACCTGTCGCACACTGGAGAGCCAAACTCGATCCGCGCATCGGAGAGAGCAGAAGCGCCATTTTAACCGAAACCCCTTTAGCCATGCGGAGGATTCTGCTAGGATGAGATGTGATTTCTGGGTCGTTCGACGAGGGCGAGAAATCCGCGGTGACATGCCCAAAGTGCGGTTTCGTCAGCTTTTCCGGACTTCCTGAGTGTAAGAAGTGCGGTTACCGCTTTGTCCCGAAGGCGTTGCCGTCGGCCGTTGTCAGGCCGGGGCTCGAGCCCACCAGACAGCCTACTCCACCCGCAGCGCCAACCAGCCAGGCCGGTGAACCAGCCGACTCGCAGCCCAGTCCGCCCCCAATGATGGACTGGCAGCAAGAGGTTTCCGACCGAATGGTCGGCTATCGCCGCCGTCAGGCGCGATTGCACGGTCAGGCTCAGCCCAGCCAGAACCTCGATTTCGACTTTGAGACGCGTCAGCCGCCCCCAGGCCAACCCAACGCCAACATTTTGGAATTTCCGACCTCCGGCTTCTCTGCTCCGCCTCTGCCGCCCATCCATCCGGATGCGGATGAAGAAGGGATCTCTCTCGGGGGGCCTACCTCCGAGCGGGACAGCGTCGAAGACTTCGTACAACCTGCCGACGAGTTAGATCAGCAAGGGCGACCGGAGGCTCGGCCGCTCGAAATCATCCTGGAAGCTCCGCCCTCGGCGCCCGGGCGACAGCCTCTGCCCGCCAGCCTGGAAGGTCCGCTGGCCGTCGCGGGGCTCGGCAAGCGGTTCGTTGCGGGGATCTTCGACGCTCTCGTGCTCTTAGCCGCGATGGGTCTGTTTACCCTGATTTTCTGGCGCGCCGGCGGCCAATTTTCCAAGACCCCTCTCGACTTGGCGGTGGGCGGATTCATCGTCGGGTTTTTCATCTTTTTTTATTTCTCCACTTTCACGATTTTCACCGCCGCCACGCCCGGCCTCGCTGCGATGGGGCTGGAGGTCCGGGCGGACAACGGCGGACAACCGAACCTTCGCGATTCCCTTTGGCGCGGCGTGGGGTACCTCGTCTCCCTCTCGCCCTTGATGCTCGGCTTCGTCTGGGCGCTCGTGGATACCGACAGCCTTACCTGGCACGACCGTATGTCCGGAACCTTTGTCGCCGCCGCCGAAGCCAGCCACGCGCCGGTTCCTGCACACGAGCTTTGAGACCTGAAGCTCTGGTTCGCTCATCGGCGATCCGGAGAGGAACAAGCCAACTTCGGAGGCCTTGAATGGGTAAAGGCCGTTTTCTCAACCAGAAACTTGGCAAGCGCATGAGCCGCAAAGCGAGCCTCGATAAGGCCCGGCTCGAAAGCCGTCACCTCCAGAACCCTCCTAGCCCACCGCCGCATCGCCTTCCCAAGAGAGCCATTTCGCGCGGGCGGCTGCCGTTGCCGTAGGAACCGAATGCACTCTGACCTTGTGATCTCATGAGGGCTCTTAAGCCGGTGTCCAGAGGGTCGTCCCGTCCCGTGAAATATATTAGCTATAGTTATCTACATCAAATAAACTATTGTAAACTTCAGCTCTGGAAATTGCTTCCGGCGCAGTGCCGGAGCTGGAATGGGTCCGGTGAGGCGACTCAGGGTGACCGCTGCGGTGCCTTTCCGGGAATCCCTCGGGAGGATGACGATTGGGGAAAACGACTCTCTACGGGCTTCTGGTCGCGCTCCTGATTTCCCATTCAACCTGGGCTCAGAGCTCTCCGCCAGCGAAGGCCCCCAAGCGACACAGGTGCGATCTCCACTTCCAATCCACGCTCATTGGCCAGGGCGACCTGCCTTTTTCAGCCAAGTATTCCGGCGCCAACAGCCTGGATCCCCACGGCGAAGTCGAGGACACTTTTTCTTTCGACGTTACGACCGGCATCCAACTCTGGCACGGCGCAGAGTTTTTCACGGATGTCTTGATGTGGCAGGGCTTTGGCCTGAGCAAGACCACCGGCGTTGCCGCCTTCCCCAACGGCGAAGCCCTCCGCGTCGGCAAGACCTATCCCGACGCAGCCATCGCGCGCGCTTATCTTCAGGAAACGCTCCCGCTCGGCCAC
>JAKAWO010000001.1 GCA_021827255.1 Acidobacteriota bacterium
ACCGCGCGGGGGTCGGCCTACGGCGAATGAGCGCAAAGTGCTGGAAGGGATTTTGTGGATGCTGCGCCGCGGGGCTCGGTGGCAGGATTTGCCCGAGGAGTTTCCGTCACCGGCGACCTGCTGGCGGCGGCTGCGGTGTGCCTTGGGGAGACCGACTTGACTCGGCTTCCCCGTCGGAAGTCCGGCTGGCGGAAGAAACGCAGCCGACGATCCGCGTCGGGCGGCCCCGCCGTGGTGGACGACCGCGACAGAAGCCCGCGCGGGTGATTGCCGACAAGGGCTACGACCGCGACGCGTGGCGCGAACGGTTGCGGCGGCGCGCAATCGCCTTGATTGCTCCGCACCGCTCGAACCGTTACCGGACGGCACCGCAAGATGGGCGCGTGCTGCGGCGTTACAAGAAGCGCGGGATCGTCGAACGCAGCATCGCGTGGCTGGGCAACTTTCGCCGACTCGTCGCGCGCTAGGATCGCTCCCTGACCATTTACCAGGGCTTCTTTCATATCGCCTGCCTCCGGTTCGTCTTGCGGAGGGGTTTGAAATGAGTTCTAGGGTAAGGCTTGGCCGGGCGGCGCTTCGGAGCGCCCGGTTTAATCTCCTTGCGGGCTTGGAGAAATACCCGTCAGCGATGTTGTCGAGGGCGCGGGGTCCAGCCAAGAATCAACCGAACCGTGCGGCCGTTGCTGCAACGCGAGGCTTGCCTCCATGATCTGGCCGCTTCGCTTGAGCTCCTCACGTAATTCGCCCAGTTGGTTCTCGATCCGGCTGACGCGTCGGTGCAGCTTGAAAAGGGCGAGCGGAGTGCTGACCAGAAGTTGGAGGAAGAGCAGTGCAACCAGCACTCCCGCGCCCAGCAGCACGTCCGCCGCGTAGCCCGCGAACCGAGGGGTCGCCGAGCGAAGCAGCCCGTTGACCGCGCTGAGCTTAGCTTGAGTGCTGTGGACTCGCTGCTCCAATCGCCCAACAACTTGCCGAGTAAAGTACGGCCCATGGTTCGCCAGCAGCCAAGCCGCCGCAATCATCAGCATGAGCAGCAGAACTTCCTTGCCCGGAAGCGACTTACGCATCACGCCACCTTTCCTCTCCGTCCCCGCTTTCACCAAACCATGCACTTCCCCTCCAACTCCGCAAATTTGGTTAGATGCGCCCTAGCCAAGGGATAGGTTGCTGGCCCGCCGATTTTCGCTTTGGGACTCTGCTCCACTCCACCGCGCGGCAGCACAGGGAGCATCCGGACACGGGCCGCCGGCCTCCTAAAAATTTCTTATCGTGCGCGTTCATAACTTTTGTGCAACTGCCGAACCTTGCCGGGCATCCAACGGAGTGTTTGAGTGAGGATTAGCCTTGGGCTCCATGCGGCTCATCGCGACCGCTTAAGCTTGCCCTGTGGAGCGCGCTGGGAAGCGCCGCTGAGCTTCGCTGCTCCGAAGCGCTGAAGGCGCCAAAATCTGTTCGATGAGGAGGAAACATGTCTGCCAAAGCCATGCTCGCCGTGCGTGATCCCGCCTGCGCCGAGCGCCTTTCTCGCATCCTATCGAGCTCTGGGGTTGAAACCCGATCGTGCTCGACGGTCAGCGAGGCCATTCGGGCTCTTGCGACTGACCCTTTGGACATCGTTTTCTGTCAGGGGCGCCTGCCCGACGGCACCTTCCGGGAGGTGTTGCGATTTGCTGATTCACACGGCGGGGTTCCTTTGGTTGTTTGCACGGACTTCTACGACAAGAAGGGCTACCTCGAGAGCATGTCGCTCGGGGCTTTCGATTATATCGCTTATCCGTTCTCGAGCGGCGATGTGGGATGGATCGTCTCGAACGCGCTGCGCAAAGCCTCCCACGTTCCTCGGCGTGAGGCGCTTCGCCATCATCAGCCCACCGCTCTTTAAAAACATCTCCCACCCCCGCGGGGGGCGCTTGGGGCGCCGTACCGTCTTAAAGATGTCAGGCGGCTCGCAAACTCAAAGGCGCGCTGCTCTTCTTGAGGGGAGCTGCCGGCAAAGCGCGCCGCAAGGCCGCTAGCGCACGGTGAAATTCTCCTGAAGAGGCACGTGCTCATCCGAATCGCCGACGTACACGACAAATCTCCCTGGATCCACCTTCCAGCCTTCCGACTTCACGTCCCAATAAGCCAGCGAACGGCGATTCAACGTAACTGACACGTGCTTGGTCTGACCCACCTGGAGGAAGACGCGCTCAAAGCCCTTCAGCTCTTTCACCGGGCGCGGGACGGTTGCGGACGGATCGCCGACGTAAACCTGCGCCACTTCCGCGCCCGCCCTCTCTCCAGTGTTCTTAACGTCAAAGCTGACGGTGATGGGGCCGTTGGGCGAAGCCACTTGGGGTGTCACGCTGAGGTGGCCAAAGCTGAACGTGGTGTAGGAAAGGCCGTAGCCAAACGGAAACAGCGGCGCTGGCTGCCCATTCCTGCCGTAGGCGCGATAACCCAGAAAGATTCCCTCTCGGTATCGGACATTAACCGTTCCAGGTTCCTCGTAATAGTTCTTGTAGGCGGGATCGTCTTGCACCCGCTTCCACCAGGTCATGGGCAGTTTGCCGGAGGGATCGACACGGCCGAACAGGACTCGCGCCAACGCGCGCCCCGCTTCGGACCCTCCGTACCACGTCTCCAGGAAAGCCGGCACCCGGTCGACCCACGAACTGGTGTCCACGCTGCCGCCGGAGGTCAACAAAACGATGGTGTGAGGATTCGCGGCGGCGACCGCGCGGATCAAGTCAGTCTGGCCGGGCGGGAGCTTGAACGTCCGGTCGTGCCCTTCCCCTTCCGTGCGCGGATCGTACCCGACGGAAACGATGGCTACGTCCGCCATGGCGGCCAGTTTCCGGACGTTCGGCTCCAGCATCCCGTTGGCTGGAATCACGCCGAAACTGGCCCGGATTCGGTTGGTCTGGGGCAGATAATCCAGCCGCACCGCCGCGGGCTGGCGGGCGGGCAGATCCACCACGGTGGATTCCGGATCCTGAGCCTGGCCGGGTCCCGCCTCGAGCACGTCTTGGTTATTCACAAAGAGGTGGAAAGAATCCAGCCCCGCTGCGGCAACGATAAAACGCTGCCGGCCGGAAACTTTCGGGGTGTAGTAGCCTATCCATCGAACCGCCAACTTCTTACGCGAAGGCGGCGCGAACACGAATCGGTCCCAGTGGTTCAGGTTGGCCACAACGCTCACCCGATCCGGCTTGCCCGTGAAGGAGCCGCTGTCAAATTCTTCTTGTGTCAAACCGGGACGCTGGCCCTGCTTATCCGTGGTGAAGCTGCTCTGGACCCGCCGAAAGAAGAACCGATGTCCGCTCGGTCCGAAGACGTCGTCCAAACTCTTCAAGCCGCTGTTCCAATACACTTTGACGCTTGGGCCCAGCCATTGCGCCAGACCTTGCAAATCGCTGACTGGCGCGATGGCGGTGACGTGAGCGCTGCCCCCGGCCGAGGCCACCGCCGGATAGGCATCCGGCCCAATCAACGCGATCGAGTGGATTTTCTGCCGGTTGAGCGGCAGCAAAGGGCCTTGATTTTTCAGCAGGACCATGCTCTCTCCGGCCGATTGGAGCGCCACCGCCAGGGAATGCAGGTTGTAGAGCGGAAGATGAAGGTCCGTCTGGTCGTGGTTGATGAATCCAAACTCCACCGCCACGCGCAAGATGCGCCGCACCTTATCGTCAAGGGTCTTCTTGGAAATTTGACCCGACTGGATCGCCGGCAAAAGTGTCGCCGCATTCATGTAGCGAGGAGACGGCATCTCCAAGTCCAGGCCGGCCTTGGCATCCGCGATGCCGTCGTGCGCGGCGCCCCAGTCCGACATCAGGATGCCGCTAAAACCCCACTCTTTCTTCAGCACGTCGGTATCGAGAAATGTGTTCGCGGTGCAGTATTTGCCGTTCACCCGGTTGTAAGCGTCCATGACGGCGCCCACGCGCGCCTGCTTGACCGCCGCTTCAAAAACCGGCAGATAGATTTCGCGCAAGGCGCGCTGGCCGACAATCGCATTTTCATGCATGCGGTCGTACTCCGCGTCATTCACCGCGTAGTGCTTGATGGTGGCGACCACGTCCTCGCTCTGGACGCCTTTGATGTACCCGACGGCAATCTGCGAAGCGAGATACGGGTCTTCGCCGAAATACTCAAAGTTGCGGCCGTTCATCGGCGCTCGGTACATATCCACGCCAGGTCCGAGCAGGATATTGACGCCTCGCGCCCGCGCGTCTTGCCCCAGCGCCACGCCTACTTTATGCGCCAGCGCCGGGTCCCACGACGCCGCGAGACCGATCCCGCCCGCATAGGCGATACTCGGACCCCACACGCGAACGCCCACCGGCCCGTCGGACATCTTCAGGCGTGGCAAACCAATCTGCGGCATGGCGTGCGTGAACATGCTGTCCACGCCGCCGATGAGCTTGATCTTCTGATTGAGCGTCAGCTTGGCCAGCATCGCATTCACTTGCTGGTTGACCTCAGCGGGCGTGAGCTTGGAGGGATACCCGAATCCTCCGCCTGACGCCGGCAGAGCGGCCAATATCGTTGTGGCGATCACTGCAAAAACACTTAGATACGCAAGGCCGTGGCCTCTTTGAACCTTTTTCCCCATGTCTGCCTCCCAACGAACCGCGCATTATACATCCATTGGTCACCGAGGAAAGTGATGAAGGTTGCTGCGTCAGCCCCTCGCTGGCCATTATCAGTCCCTATGGGCAGCGAATCCCGAACCACGACGAACAAGCCCTGGGCCAGCGTGCACACTCAATCCCCTCCCTTGCAGGCCCAATCGCGGAGAGCCGCCCAAGGCGTCATTGCGACCAATCGGTCGGGGTACGATCCCAGCGGTGCCGGTGGAGCTCGGCCAGAAGTGAAGCGGGCAGTGGGCCCGCGTGGCTGGCCGCCACGTTCATTTCTACATGGCGAGCCTTCCGCATCCCCGGGATGATCGTGCTGACGGCGGGATGGCCCAAGATGAACCGCAGGGCCATCTCTGGCAAAGTTAGGCCGGCAGGTACAACCGGTTTCAGGCGCTCCACGCGCTCGACAGTGGCTTTGAGGTTTCCCGGCACAAAGTACGTAGCGCGCCAGTCGCCCTCCGGCCATCGGGACTGGAGCGTGAGGTGACCCGTCAGGCTGCCCTCATCGAAAGGAACGCGGGCAATCACGGCCACGTCGCGCTCTCGACAGGTAGGGAATAACTCGTCTTCCGCGGTCTGGTCGAAAATGTTGTAGATCACTTGCACCGCGTCCACCAGGCCCGAGCGAACCGTTTCGACTCCGTTCCACGACTCCCAGCGGTTTACACTGATGCCGATGGCGCGGACCAGCCCCCGCCGACGCAGGCCGTCGAGCGTCCGGCACCAGCGGTCATCCTTCAGCCACTGGTCTTCCCAAACGTGAAGCTGCATCAGGTCAAAGCTGTCGAGCCCAGCGTTTTTCAAGCTGCTCTCAACGTATTTTTCAATGTGGTCCGGCGGAAAGCAGTCGTCGAGCGTGTACTCGCGGCGGCTGGGCCATCGCAGATTTTTGGGTGGAACCTTGGTGGCCGTATAAAGCCGTTTGGATGGGTTAGCGCGGACCAGCGCGCCCAGCATTTTTTCACTTTTTCCGTCGCCGTATGCCCAGGCGGTATCAAAGAAATTACAGCCCAAGTCAACGGCGCGCTGAAGCGCTTCCATGGATTCTTGGTCGTTCGAGTCCTTCCAGCCGGCCATGCCCCACATCCCGTAGCCCACCTCACTCACCTGCCAGGCTGTCCGACCAAATCTCCGATACTTCATTCCTGCCAACCTCCCCAAAACGTGTCGGTGCCCTAACGCTCGACGCTCATCGTCGGGCGTGTCCGAAATGTTTCCCGAGCGTCACCGCAAAGGCTCCTCGACGACCAGCCAGCGAAGCCGTTATGGTAATGCTCAGGCCGTACGATTGCAACCGAGGGCGGCGAACCTTTCGGGCGGCACGGGATCACCTCCCCTCTTCCAATTTATCCTTCATTCCTCAACAATGGGGCGTCCATCGGGCCGGGCCCGACCCGGTCCGGACAGAGCCACCGATGCGCCTTCGCACCGCCGCGCTAGCGCTCCCGGGAACGTTTGCCGCGCTGCTCCTGTTGCACGCGCCGCTGTTGCGGCTTCCCTACTTCTGGGACGAAGCCGGATACTACGTTCCGGCGGCCTTCGATTTCTACCGTCAAGGCTTGCTCATTCCCGTCAGCACGCTTCCTAACGGCCACTCGCCGCTCATCTTCGTCTATCTTGGGCTCGCATGGCGCTGGTTCGGGTTTTCCCCGCTTGTCACGCGCTCCGCGATGGTTCTTATGGCGGCAGGAACGCTGCTGACTCTCTTTGCGCTGGGGCAGCGCGTCGCTCGCCGCGAGGTTGTGGTCTGGGCTTCTTTACTGCTGGCTCTTTCGCCGCTCTTTTTCGCGCAGAGCTCCCTCGCTCAACTGGATCTTCCCGCAGCCCTCTTCACCACCCTCGCCGTCCTTGAGCTCCTTGAGAGGCGGTGGGGCGGTTTTGCCCTGGCGGCCTCACTGGCCGTGATGACCAAGGAAACGGCAGTGATCCTGCTGGTCGCCGCGGGGCTCTTCGCCTGGCGTGAGCGCAAGGATCTCAAGGGGCAGGATTGGCTGTGGCTGATCACTCCGATGGCGCCGCTCCTTATCTGGGCGGCCTACTACCATTATCATACCGGTTTTTGGACAGGGAACGGCCAGTATCTCACCTACAACCTCTACTCCACGCTCAAGCCCTTCCACATTCTCGCCAGTCTGTTGCGCCGGCTCTATGAGGTTTTCATCGGCGCCTTCGATTGGCTGCTCTGGCTTGGCGCCGGGGCGGGAATCGTGTGGCAACGCCGGCGCGCCGGAAGCTCGGCGACGGCACCCTCGCGGGCGCCGGGGGCGGCGCCTTCGGAAGTAAGGCTAGTCAGTTCGCCGTTGGCGCATGACCGAGGGGGCCGTGAGCAAGACTTCTTCTTTTTGGCGACTGCTTTCACCGCCGTTTCTGTGCTTTTCCACAGCGCGGTCGGGGGCGCGGTTTTGCCGCGATATCTTCTCCCGGCTTTCCCCCTCGTATATCTTGCCGCCGCGATGCTGCTCGACCGGCTGCCGCGGGTTGCCGCGCGCAGCCTCATGGCCGTCGTCGCTGGCTTGTTTGTCGCCGCATGGTTCATCAATCCACCCTATCCTTTCCCCTACGAGGACAATCTCGCCTACTCGAATTTCGTCCACCTGCACCAGAAGGCCGCCTGTTTCCTGGCCCATGAGCCTGGCCGACCGCGCATTCTGACCGCTTGGCCGGCCACCGATGAACTCACGCGGCCTTTCCTCGGTTACGTCGCGAGGCCCCTGCACGTGGTTCGGCTGAACGGGTTTTCGCCTCGTGACTTCCAGCACGTTTCTGCGGATTCGTTCGACATCCTCTACCTTTACTCGCGCCAGTGGAATCCCCAGGGCAACTGGCTGGCGCATGCGCCACTGCTTCGCGATGCCGTCGAGCGTTTCTTTGAGTATGTGCCATCTGTCCCCAGGCGAGAACTCGTCACCGCGTATCATCTCAGGCCTCTCGCCGTGTTTCATGACGGCGGACAATGGGTGGAGCTTTACTCGAAATGACGCGATCTCCGGGAGCCTTCGGCGGGCTCTCCGCCGCGCGGCGCAGGATTCGTGCTTGACAGACAGCCTGCCACAAGGCTAGGTTTTAACTATCTGGTTAGTTAGTAGGGCGGATTTGCAAGGAGGAACGACCTCTCGGCCGGATGGACGCCCGACACGAGCCTGGGGCGCTGTCGGCCGTAATCGAGTCGTTGCCAGTCCTCCCTAGGGGTGCTACTCTGAGATGAATCCTGCGTCATGACGGGCGCCCGAAGGCTGTTACAGGGAGCAGAATCCGTGCCGGTGCTCCCAGGCCGATATTCCCACCCGGCACTCGTTGGATTGACCTTTCTTGAAACCGGGCGTCCAACCATTTCGTAGATATCTGTAACACGCGAGAAGAAAGATTTAGGGATGGAGGAAGAAAACCTGGCAATGGAACTCAAAAATGTTCAGCGACTCCTTGGGATAGCCGTCCTCTGCCTGGTGGCGCGGGGATCCGCGGCGCGGGCGCAGCAGAGCCCGTCGGCGTTTAACCCGGCGACCTCGATGGACTTTACGCATTCGGAGTGGTTTCCCCATATCTTCAGCCCGTACACGGCCCATCTAGTCCCCGAGCCGAAGATGACCAATTCTGAGCTTCTCCATTCGCTGATCCTGAATGGACACTTGCAACTTTCGCTCGATAACGCTATCGCTTTGGCCCTCCAGAACAACTTGCAGATTGACGTGGCGCGTTACACGCTGGCCTACGCCCAAACCGACGTCCTGCGCACGCGAGCGGGCGGCACCACGCGGGGCATCAACCCCGGCCTGTTCGGCAGTGTGGCCGCCTTTGGCGTCAGCGGCACCGCTAGCGCCGCGTCCGGCACGGGCAATGCGGGTGGAGTCTCCGGGGGAGGCGGCGCCACCAACATCGGCTCTGTTGGCTGCTGCGATCCCTTCGCGGGGGTCAGCTTCGGGTGGGACCACAACAGCTCGCCCCTGAACTTCGTCGTTGTCAGTGGGGTCCCCGTAGTCACCACCCAGACCTCGAGCGTCACTACTTTCTTCGGCAAAGGATTTCTGACGGGCACGAGCGTCGTCGCGGCGGTCAGCGGTTTCCGCCAATCCACCACGTCGCTGAATACGTTGTTCAATCCCGAAGTGCCCGCGCGGTTTGAGATCGGTTTCAACCAGCCTCTGTTGAGCGGTTTCGGCTACCGCGCCAATGCCAAGTTCATCCGCATCGCGCAGAATGATGTCCACGAGGCCGATAGCAGCTTCCGCCAAACTGTCATGACGGTGGTCGCTCAGATCGCGGACGACTACTACACCCTTCTCTATTACCGGCAGAATGTCCGCGTCGCTCAGCAGGCGCTGGCTTATGATGAGAGCCTTCTGGCGGACGACAAGAAGGAGGTTGAGATTGGCACCTTGGCGCCCCTCGAAGTCATCACGGCTGAGTCTCAGGTCGCGACCGACCAGCAAAACCTGATCGTTGCGGAGACGAACTACCTCCAGCAGCAGGAAGTGCTCAAGACGGAACTCTCCAAGCACGTGGACCCCGACCTCGCGGCGGCTCACATTGACGCGACGAGCGCCTTCCCCACTCCCGCGGCCAATGACATTCCCTCCCTCCAGGTGGGCCTCGAAGAAGCGGAGAAGTACCGGCCCGAGCTCCAACAGGCGGAAATCAACATTCGCAATCAGGACGTCACCATTCAGCAAGCGCGCACCGCTTTGCTGCCCGCCCTCAACGTTTTCGGGACCTACGCGCCAACCGCCCTTTCCGGCAATCGCCTGCTGAGAAGCTCCACCGGTCAGCTCATCGGGGTTACGCCGGGCGGCCTTGGGCCATCGCTGACGCAACTCCTGCACGCGGATTATCCCGATTACTCCTTCGGGGTCACCCTTCAAATCCCAATCCGTAACCGGACGGCGCAAGCCGACATGGCCACCGCGCTGCTCCAGCAACGCCAGCTTCAGGAGCAGTTGCAGCAAACCCGAAATCAAGTCGCCCAGGATGTGCGGAACGCTGAAATCGCTGTGACCCAGGCTCGCGCCCAGATCAACGCCGCCAAGAAAGCTGTTCAGTTGGCTCTCGTGACCTTGCAGGACGAGCGGAAAAAGCTGGAACTGGGCGAGTCCACCACCTTAAACGTGATTCTGACGGAAAGGGACTATGACACCGCTCTGGGGAACCAAGCGCAGGCCTTTGACAATTACGCCAAAGCCGTGGTCCAGTTCGCGCAGGCGACTGGCAGCACTCTCCAGAGATACCACATCCAGCTCTCGGAGGCGAAATCCGGGCAAATCAGCCGCATTCCGAATATCCCCGGCACGCCCGCGCACCCATAGCCGGCCCACGCTGGGTTCGAGGGAAGGCGCCTCATGCGCACGCTCCATTCAGACCTTCGGGTGTAGCGTCGGGGTTGCGGCATTTTGCGATGGCTGTGGGATTCTCCAGGGCGGACGACCCGGTTCACCCTTGCGGACGGAATCAAGCGGTGGCGTTGGCCGCCGCCCACCTCGCCTCCCATTGTCCTAAGAAGGCGTCATCATGCCCCAGGCGGCCATATCGGACGGCGCTGCCATTCAAGCCTCGAACGTCTCGCGCTACTACCGGATGGGCCAGGATGTGGTCCGCGCGCTGGACGGAGTTTCGCTGGAGATTCGGCGCGGTGAATTTCTCGCCGTGCTGGGCAGTTCCGGATCGGGAAAGTCCACGCTGCTCAATATCATGGCCGGCCTCGACCGCCCAACTTCCGGCCGCATGCTAGTCCTGGGCCGCGACTTGACCGCCCTCACTTCAGAGGGACTCGCTCACTATCGCCGCGTGACAGTTGGAATGGTCTTTCAGGCCTTCAACTTGATCGGACGCATGACCGTCGCTGAGAATGTCGAGCTTCCGATGCGCTTTGCCGCCGTAGAGCGCAGTGAACGCCAAGCGCGAGTCCTCAATGCGCTCGAGCGGGTCGGTCTAAAGGCCCGCGCCCGGCATCGTCCGGCCGAGCTTTCCGGAGGCGAGCAGCAGCGCGTCGCCCTGGCTCGCGCTTTGGTTAATCGCCCCGCTATTCTGCTCGCGGACGAGCCCACCGGCAACCTTGACAGCCGCACCGCCGCAGAAATCCTTGCGCTGCTCCACACGGTCAATCAGTCTCTCGCCACCACGGTCGTGATGGTCACGCACGAGGAGGCCCTCGCGCGTCGTTACGCCGAACGCAACCTCCATTTGGCGGACGGCAAATTGACCGCCGCGGAGGCACGATGAAAACCTCCGATCTGGCCGGCCTGGCGGCGCAAAATTTTCGCGAATCGGTTCTGCGCAGCTCCCTCACTACGGCAGGAATTACCGTGGGCGTTGCCTCATTGGTTGCCATGCTTTCGCTCGGCATCGGATTGCAGCGCCTCGCTGATCGCCGACTAGAGCGCTCCGGGCTCTTCGATACGGTCGTTGTTTTCTCGCCGGTAAGGTTTGCGGGGCTCGGCCGGCGCCGCCTGGGCCCTGCACCCCACAAGAGTCCGCCGCTCGACGAATCCGCGCGCCAAACCATGGCGCGGCTGCCAGGAGTCGCGGAGGTTTATCCCGACATCCGCGTTCCCGTGCTCCTGCGCCTGGGTTCCCGACAACGACTCACGCTGGTGAGCGGAACACCGCCCTCGGCGCGTTCGTCCGACGCTTTCAAAGGAATGTTGGGGTCCTTCTTCTCCGCGGCCTCACCGGGCGAAATCATCTTGCAGACGGATTTGGCTCGCGAGCTTAGCTCCCACCCCGCCGCTTTGCTAGGCCGGCAGATCACACTTTCCTACGCTGAGCGGCAGACTCTTCCGGCGTCCGCGCCAGCAGGAAAAATCGCGCCCAACTCCGAAAATTCCAATCTCTCAGCCGGCTTCTCCGTCATCCGGCGGGACAAGACCCTTCGCATCGTTGGGATCGTCAAGCGCGAGCCCAGTGCCGGCTTCAGCCGGTTCGCCCGAGACGGTGCTTTGATCCCTCTGGCTCTCGCTGAAAGCTTGAACGCTCCGGAACCCTCCAGCCTCACCGATGCCCTGCAAAACCATCCTGCCCAGGCGACCTATGCTCGCCTCATCGTCCGCGTTCGGAGCCCTCAAGCCATTCAGACCGCCGAGTCCAAAATCAAAGCGATGGGCTTTCGAACCTTTTCCTTGCTCGACACGACTCGGAATATCCGCCGGTTTTTCGCCGTGCTCGATTTGTTTTTGGGGATTTTTGGCAGCCTGGCGCTGATCGTCGCATCACTCGGTATCGTCAACACGCTGGTGATGGCCATTCTGGAGCGCCGTCGCGAGATCGGCATTATGAAGGCCCTGGGCGCAAGCGACTCGGACGTTCGCCGGCTCTTTTTTGCCGAAGCCGCGGTCATGGGAGCGGTCGGTGGAGCGTTCGGCACGGCCCTGGGCTGGGCGATTGGACGTCTCATCAACGCGGGTGCCAACCTCTACCTGCGCCGGCAGCACTTCCCTCCGGAAGTCATCTGGCGCCTGCCGTGGTGGTTGGTGGTAGGGGCCATCGGCTTTTCCATTCTGGTCAGCCTGGCGGCCGGGATTTATCCCGCGTCCCGCGCCGCCCAGCTAGATCCCGTCCAAACCCTCCGCTACGAATGAGCCCGGCTCTCCAGCGCTCGAGCCAACCAGCTTGCGCCCTCACCGCCGCTGGCCCGTTCACGCGACGAGGCTCGGCGCTGTTGCGATTTGCCTTTCACCGCGGCTTCGGCTAGGATCGCGCCCAAGCTCGCGGGTCTCTTTGGCCTCCGGCTGCCATCTCAATGGAGCTTGGGTTCTGGCGCGGGCTTCGGCGGCTGGATCTCCGGGAAATGGATGGCCGGCGGAGGGGTCTGGATATGGCGCTCGCAGCGTTGACGCTGAACGGGTTGATCGCTCTCGGCGTGGCGTTCATCCTGGTATTGGCCCTCATTGCGGCGGCCGGATACCTCGTGCGGATTTATCACAGTTTGGTGACCCTGCGGAACAACCTTGACCGGTCATTCTCGAACATTGAAGGGCTGCTCAAGCAGCGGAGCGACGAGTTGCCCAAGCTGATCGGAACCTGGAAGAGCTACCTGCCAGACGAACCGAAGACCCTTGAGGCAGTCATCGAAGCGCGCCGGGCTTGGACTCGCGCCGCGGCGCCGGAGGAAAAAGCGCAGGCGGATCGTCAACTGACCAGCGCGCTCAAAACGCTGTTTGCCTTCGCGGCGAAGTATCCTGACCTGAAGAGCAACGCCAATTTCCGCCAGCTTCAATTCCGTCTTACGAGTCTCGAGCAAGAGATTGCCGCCCAGCGTGTCAGCTACAACCAGCGCGTCAACGATTACAACGCCCGCCTCGCGCAACTCCCAGCGAAATTTGTGGCGGCCTGCGCGCGCCTCCAACATCGTCCGCTCCTCCAGGCGGTCGAGACGGATCGTGAGAACGCAACCGTCAGCTTCACCTAACCCGTCGGCCTGCCTGCCGAGCGGACGATTCCCGCGTCCGCCCCAGCTGGATGACGAATCCTTGTGCTTCCCGGATGCCTCTCGTCAACGAGGCGGGGGGATCGTCAGCGCCTGCACCACGCAGAGAAACGCCGCAAACTTGAAGATTAGCCGCACGCGGTCGGCGAGGACAAACTGCCGCGTCTTGAGCTGGACCTGTTCGGCAGGCAACTCAACGGCCGACCGGAACAACACTTTCTTCCGCCGAAAGATGTATCCGAGGGTGAGCGCGTAGCTCACTGCCGTCGCGCCAACCGCTGCCGCCAGCCACAGCCGCCGGCCGGGAACGTTCCACGCCGCTATCACCGCGGCCACGAGAACGAACAGGCTGTACTTGGCCAGCCTGCTCAACCAGAATTTCTGAATGGCCCGCGCCATCCCGGTGCCTTCAAAAAATTTCCGCACCGATTCCGGCGGAGAAGCGCTCCACAGCGGCGTCAGCACCAGCATCTCATACACGTTTCCGCCCACGTTGATTCCGTAGAGGACAATGAGGGCATAGAGCAGAAGTTGCGCGACCCATTCTCGAATCATCAACTCAATCCTGCGGACAGAAAGCGCGCGAGGGTATTTGCCATCGAGCTCGCGGCTCGCCAGCCATCCTTGGAGACGACCGGGAAACCGGGTCAATGCTGAACGACGACCCGATGTTCGAGGAGGTCCCGTTCTTCCGGCGTCGCTCGCCTCGGGGTTTTCCCTTCGAGAGACCGGAGGAAATCAACGATTTCCCAGCGTTGAGAATCCCTCAGGCGATGTTTTTGCGCAGGCATGGCCTCGGTTCCCGTCCCAATGATGGTGAACAATTCGCCATCCGTCCGTCGGGCAAGGGCGCCCGGCTTGGTGAAGTCCGTCGGCAAGATTTTGAGAGCGCTCGCCAAATCCCCGCGGCCGTTTCCCTTGACCCCATGGCACATGGCGCACTGGCTCTCATAAAGCTTCTTGCCTTGCTCGACGGCAGCATCGGTGAAGGCGATCGGATTCTTTCGCGCCTTCTGCTGCGGCGTGATGTTGAAGGTGGGGGGAATCGCTAGGGTCTTGGCGGAGGGACCGGTCTTTTGAGTTTGCTGCGGTGCCCCTTGCGCGAAACTTACGGCGACCGCCAGCGCCAGAATGATCCACGGCGTTGCTTTTGCCATCATCCACCTCCTACGCTGGCTCGCAACTCGGCCCCCGTCGGTGGATCTCAAACTTGCGCCAAGGCGACACCCCGCCGGTCGGGGCCGCGCGGGACAGTCTGCCAATCTCTGCCTTGATTACGCTAACGTGGCCCGACCGGGCCTGCTGTGCGCTAGCTCACCTCACTCCGTGACCTTTATCACTCTCGACGGGCCTCGGATCACCCCCTGGGAGATCGGCGGTTCTGCTAACGCCCGGTTACGGACTCGCCGGCGTCAAGGTGACGTCGTCAATCCAGACTCTTCCGGCGATTTTATTATCGAGTTTCTGGCTCGGCAGCCGCGCGACGCCGACGGCCACCAGGGCCGTCTTGGGCCCCGTGTGAAAATTGAGCGAGATAGGAATCCAACCGCCGCTGGTTCCCGTGAAGTCTGGCGAGAATTGGTCCAGAGCTTGCGGATTGTAAAAGTCGTGGACTTCGATCCGTGGCCCGCTGTCTGTCGTGATGTGATCCGTTTTAAGGAACGCTTCCAGGTGATAGGAGCGATTGGGAGCGAGCAAAACGAATTGGTAAAACTGATGGTAATCGAGGTTCTGATGGCCCGAAAACTGGATCAGCACCGAGTGGCTGGGAGAATGAAACTGGGAAGTGTCCCTTCCCACGTAAACGCCCGGCACATTGTCGGCCCGCCACCCAAACCCCATCCCGAGCAGGGGCCTTTCAAAGCGGCTGTCGGTGATCAAGTTGCCTTTGGGTTCCGGCGACGGTCCTTTGACCAACCCCCGGTTCATCAGGTCTGACCACACCTGATAGGCCTGCCGAGGGTGGTCGGCGAAAAGGAGCTGGTTGATGTAGTTCGTGGCCGCCGAGGCATCGAACTTGCCCGAACTTCCGATAATCCGGTTCCAGACAGTCCTCGCGTCATCGAAACGTTTTTGGCTCCCCAGAAAATCCAAATAGCGAAATTCTACCGGGATCTCAGGCGGGATCAACTCATTGAGGATCCGGGTGGGGTCGTTAGAGGCCTTCCACGCCATGCTGAAAATGATGCCGTCGTAACCGCTCGACCCGCTCAAGACGGTCTTGAAATGCCGGAAGGCATCCTCCGTCTTTCCTTGCAGAAGATAGAAGTTGCCGATCGGCCATTGGTACGCGGGGATGTCCGGGGCCAGGTAGTTGGCGCGTTGCAAGGTGCTTGTCGCGCCCGCCATCTCCCCTTGGAGCTCCAGACTCGCGGACAGGTCAAGCCAGGCTTGCGGGTTCCAGGGATCAAGTCGGACCGCCTGCTGGAATTGCTCCACCGCCTGGCGAGGATGCGTGTTCGTCACTGTGTACTCATACAGCCGCCCCAACTGCAAGTGATAGTCCGCGTCACCAGGATCGAGCCGAACCGCAATTTTAAGATTGCTGATGGTGGGATTGAGCGAAACGCGGTAGGCAAGGTAGGCTCGCGCAATCCAGAGAACGGCTATCACCAGCAAAGCTGCCGCGGGCACAAAAACCAGACAAAAGGCCCACCACCTTCGTTTCGCTTGACTCATGCCGCTTCACCCATCGTCCCGTCCGCGGAGGCAGTTGAAGCCCTGCGTGCCTGATCGTCTAGGGCAACGATTCACCGAGCGCGCGGATGCGTGTAAAGATACATCGGCGGCAGGTGTTTTGGCAATGCGCTGATGCCCTTGGCGAGGCGTGAGAGTAGAGCGCGTCCTGATTATTGGAATCGAGCCGAACGCGGCGTCCGCTCCGGGTCGCCAGCGCCCGCGCGGATCGCCCGCGGCTGAAGGCTCACGACTGGCCGCTGATCGCCGCCAGCCCTTCACTGCTACAATCAGCCGATGGATTAATCTCTCGATTGGAGATGGCATCATGTTGGCCTTTCGCGGCGTGGATTTTCTGGAAATTGATTCCCAGTTCAGCGAGCAGGAAAAGCTGGTTCGCCAAATGGTGCGCGAGTTTGTCGAGCGGGAAGTGATCCCGCACATCGAGCAATGGAACCGCGAGGCGAAGTTCCCGGCGCACCTCGTGCCGCAAATGGCGGAGCTCGGTTTTTTGGGCGCAAACCTTTCCGGCTACGGCTGCGCGGGCATGTCGAACGTCGAATACGGCCTCATCCTGCAGGAGCTCGAGCGCGGCGACAGCGCCCTGCGCAGTTTTGTCAGCGTTCAAGGCTCGCTCGTCATGTACCCGATCCACGAGTTCGGAAGCGAGGAACAAAAGCGGAAATGGCTGCCCGCCCTCCAGCAAGGCCAAGCCATCGGCTGCTTCGGCTTGACCGAACCCGATTTCGGCTCGAACCCCGCCGGCATGAGGACTCGCGCCGTGCGGGACGGCAGCGATTACATCCTGAACGGCGAAAAAGCCTGGATCACCAATGGTTCGATTGCCGACCTGGCCCTCGTCTGGGCGCGCGCCGACGGCGTCATCCGCGGATTCCTGATCGAAAAGGGAACGCCCGGTTTTTCCGCCCAAGACATCAGGGGCAAAATGTCCTTGCGCGCTTCGGTCACTTCCCTGCTCTCCCTCCAGGACGCGCGCCTGCCAGCCAGCGCCTTGCTGCCCGGCGCTCAAGGACTCAAGGCGCCCCTTGATTGCCTGACCCAGGCGCGCTACGGCATTGGCTGGGGAGCGATTGGCGCCGCCATGGCCTGTTACCACGAGGCGCTCGAATACTCCAAAAACCGCAAGCAGTTTGACGACCGTCCCATCGCGGCGCATCAGCTCGTTCAGGAAAAATTGGCCGACATGATCACCGAAATCACCAAGGCGCAACTGCTGGCGCTGCACGTCGGCCGCCTCAAGGACCAAGGCCGCGCCGACTTCGCCCACATTTCCATGCTCAAGCGCAACAACGTCAAAATCGCGCTCGACGTCGCCCGCGCCGCCCGAGACATCCTAGGCGCGAGCGGCGTCGCCGATGAGTATCCAATCTTCCGCCACTTGTGCAATCTCGAAGCCGTCTTCACTTACGAGGGCACTCACAACATCCACACGCTCATCCTCGGCGAGCGCTTGACCGGCATTCCCGCCTATAAGTAGGTCACCCGGCCCCTTGCCTCGCAATACCATGGCCCTTCGCGATTGTGCGGTGCTTTGTCGAAAACCGCGCAACAAGCTCTCCTTCGACGACAACCTCGAAATCCTTCGCGAATACGAAGGGGACGAGTTCCACCTTGTTTCGCGCCCAGGACAAAAACACGCCGCACGGACAGCCGCTCTTGCGGTCCGCAGTTCTTCTTCGTTTCGCCTTCGGACAAAAGCCGCGGACCGCAGGGACAGCGGTTTGCGTAAGGGGCTCGCGCTATCCGCTTTGCGACGCCTATTTGGCTTTTAATCGCAGCATCAGCCTCCCTTCAACCTCCAACCCTTCGCCGACGCGCTACAATTCTAGTGGCATGCGCTTGGAAGAATTCGATTACCAGCTTCCTGAAGAGCTGACCGCACAGCGCCCTCTTGAAGAGCGGGATCGGTCGCGCCTGATGCTGCTCGAACGCGCTCCCGGTCGTATGGAGGATCGAACCTTCCTCGAGTTGCCGGACCTGCTTCGTCCTGGAGACCTGGTCGTCTTCAACAACACCAAGGTTTTTCCCGCGCGATTGCTCGGCCGGCGGCGCGGCTCGCGCGCCCAGAAGATCAGCCCGGCGAACCCTGCGGCCCGCGGCTACCTCACCGCCGAGATCGAGTTGCTCTTGACGCGCGAGGAAGGTGGAGGAATTTGGCAGGGCTTGGTTCATCCGGGACGAAAAGTTCCAGTGGGCGAAAGGCTTGTTTTCGGCGAAGGCGAACTCGAAGCCGAAGTCATTGGGCGGGGAGCGTACGGCGAGCGCCGAGTAAAGCTGTGGGCGCGCTCGGGGCCGGTCGAAGAGGCAATAGAGCGACTGGGCCACGTGCCTCTGCCACCGTACATCCGCCGGCCGGACGAAGCGAGTGACAGCCAAACTTATCAAACGATCTATGCCAAAGCGCCTGGGGCGGTGGCGGCGCCGACGGCGGGACTGCATTTTACCGAGCGGATGCTCAGGCGCCTCGTCCAGCGCGGCGTTGAAACCACGGAGATCACGCTCCACGCCGGTCTGGGAACCTTTCAGCCAGTCCGCCAAGCGCGCATCGAAAACCACGTCATGGAAGCCGAGCGGATGGAGGTGAATGAAAGCGCGGCGAGCGCCATCTCTCGCGCTCTCGATGATGGGCGGCGGGTCATCGCCGTCGGAACGACGGTTGTCCGAACGCTCGAGCACGTCGCCAGCCAGCACGGCGGCCGGATCGAACCGGCGCGCGCGGAGACGCGCCTTTTCATTTATCCCGGCTTCGAGTTTCGCGTTGTTGGCGGCCTGCTGACCAACTTTCACCTGCCGAAATCAACCTTGCTGATGCTCGTGAGCGCGTTCGCAGGGCGCGAGTTTATCCTGCGCGCTTACCGCCACGCCATCGAGCGGCGTTACCGCTTTTACAGCTACGGTGATTGCATGCTGATTCTCTAGCCGCCGCGACGGCATGCGGGGTTCGATTCATAACGTTTTCAGGAAGGCGTATTGCGTCTTGATTCTGCGGTAGCCTCGCTTCTGATAGAAAGCGTGCGCCGCCTTGCGGACGACGTTCGAGCGGAGATACACCGAGCGCAAGCCCTTTTGCGTCGCCCATCTCTCGGCGCGCTCGAGCAGCAGTTGGCCGGCGCCTCGACCGCGAAACCCTTCTCCGACTACCAAGCCGCCAATTTCCGCTCGCCACTCGCTTTCGAGCACCCGATGAATGAAGGTGTGAATCCAGCCGGCGACCCTTCCGTCGGGGACCTCGGCAACGTAAACGGCGTGGTCGCCGCTCTTCAGAAGGAGCCGCAGCCGGCGGCGGATAGCCTGAAAGTCAGCCGGATAGCCCAGCTCCCCCGATAATTCAGCCAGGCGGCTGGCGTCCTGAAGGCGCGCTCGCCGCACTCCGACTTTAAGTTGTTGCTCGATCATCTTGTGTCCCCCACTTCGCCGGCGTAACGGCGAACCTACCAATGGACCCGCACACGATATGTAAGAATGGACTGCGCGTTGGCGGCAACGGGGACCTCAAACCGGACGGAAAAAGCCGATGTCTTCTGGTACTTGAAGTTCGATTCGAGCATCGTCCACTCGCCGCCGATGGGCTCGTTGACTTCTACGGTGAGGGGCTGAGGTTTGTGATTACGGATAGTAATCTCAAAGGCGACCTCCGAACTCGTCGGCCCGAGCGACTGGTAGGCGGTCTGCCTGCGGGTGGCGACCACGTCAAAAGCATTACCTACGTCGAGGTCGAGCATCTCGTCCTTGGGCGTGTGACGGATTTGGTCTTCGCCAAGGAATTCGGGCCTGCCTTGCGAATCGTTTTCATAAACGCGGATTGTCCCAGCCGGCATCGGGATGCCGAGGGAATTGGCGCGGCTGTTCTTGAAGCGAATGTGCATCTCGACCGGCTCGTTCATCGGAGCGCCGGGTTGGAGCGGCGCGCGGTAATAGTACGATTGGCCGTTCAGCTCAAAAGTTTTAACAAAGCGCACATTCGCCGAATCGAGCAATCCGATTTGCAGGCTGGAGTGGTTGATGAGCGTGGCGCGGCGTTGCAGGGTGTAAAGGTGATACTCGGAAAACGGCTGCTGCTCAAATTGAGGCGCTACTTTCGCCATCGCGAATTGAGGCATCGGGGTTCGCATTACGGCGCGATGGACCTCGCCCGCCACAAGTTGCAGCCGCGCCGCGGTGAAGGTCGCCCCACTATCATTGCTGATGTCAGCCCAACCGTTCAGAGCGCCCGTCGCCCCATTCGTGGCGATCGCGAAGATGTAATCCGCCTTCCAGTTCATGCCGCTCGTCAAGTAGGTGGTCTCAACGGTCTGGGGGGAGGCATCGTGGCTGGAAACGAGGCAAAGCAGCGTAGGACGCGCATAAAGATTTCCCGGTATGCGGGGAAAGATATAGTGATCGGCCGTCAAGCCGGTGACGATCTGTGTCCCCACCTGCCAGACGGGCCCGCTGTTGTCCGCGAGCAGGGTCGCTTGGACGCGGACATCTTTTGTTGATCCGTTCACCGTCATGCGGCGCACCAGCGTCACTTGCTTGCCGACATATTTCTTGAGCAGGGTTTCGGGGGTGAGAAGATCGTAGCGGTAACCCTGCTGGAGGACCCGGAAAGCGCTTGGGTCGCTCAGGGAGACCATGTGGACGGTCGCGGGATTGACCTGCGCGGCAAGACCTTCGAAGCGCAATTCTGTGGTGCCGACCGGCAGCCGCAGGCGTCTCACGTCGCGCACCAGCGCGAGGTTGGAGTTATAGACCGTCACCTCCAAGTTTCGACGGTCTTTCCCGGTGGAAGTGACAACGCTTTGTGACCGCAAAGGAGCGCCATTGAAAAGAGCGGCTAGAACGATAGCCCCTGCCATCCGAACGGTGTTATCAAAGCCGGTCATAATTCACCCTCCTGTTCCAACGATTTCTTTTGAGCCGCTGGAACGTACCTTCTCTGCCATTGTGCAAGGTGGAAGGGCAGGCTGCAAACAGAGATTTTGCCCGGCTGAGACGGCGCCGTTAGCGATGGATCAAAGCCTTGATTCGCGCTGGCCGTCGGCCGAGCGCCGCGAGGCGACGAGCTCTTGCCTGGAACATCGGTGGGTCAGCACAGCGCGACCGAACGAAAGGTCTCAATGGAATTCCGGAGCGATTTTATCGAGGTTCACCTCGGCAAAGCCGCGGAAAACCCAGTCAGCTTTTGAAAGCTCCTCCGGAGGGCGGGTGTGCGCGAGGGCCAAGCACGGGATGCCGGCTTTATGGGCGGCCAGAATTCCGCCGGGAGCGTCTTCGATCGCCAGGCATTCGGAGGCCCTCAGCTTTTTGGGATCGAATTCAGGAAGCTGTTCGAGCGCGGCCAGCGTTTTCAGGAAAACTTCCGGATCGGGCTTGGAACGCTGGCAATCCTCGGCGGTGACAACGACCTTGAAGGCTGACCGCAACCCGATCTTGCCGAGAAGGTGCTCGATCTCGCTGCGCAGGCTGCCACTGGCAATAGCGAGCGGATAAAGCTGAGCGGCTTGACGAACAAACTCAACGGCGCCGGGAAATACAGGCAGACCTTCCTGGATGATCTCCTGGTAAGCGCGGCTCTTCCAGGCCAGCAATTCGTCCCGGCGCGCGGGGTCCAAAGGCCGGCCATGAGTTTGGTACAAATTTTCGACGATGCCACGGTCGTCGAGCGCCAAATAATCCCGATAGTACTCCTCCGGCGTTACGGTCCAGCCCTCCTCGGCGGCCATCTGCTGCGTGAGTTGCAGAATGACCGGCTCAGAATCCACCAACACGCCGTCGAAGTCGAAGATGATGGCGCGAAGCAAACGCGATCCCTCCGTTGCCGCCTTTGGGCCAGCGCGGAAGCTGTCCGCTTCGCCCGGCGACGAAAGCAAAGGAGCGGTATGATACACTTTGAAGCTGAGGCATTCAAGGATGGGCGCCTTGAGAAACGCCTGTTCTGGCCTGAATTTGCGGGCCGTGGCGGCGTTTTCGCGCATCTAACGTGAGGTGAGCGGCCAAGACGGCGCCCAAAGTCTTCATGACTCATCAACTGGGCATTCCGATTGCTTTCGTGGCGGGCGTGGTTTCGTTTTTATCGCCGTGCGTGTTGCCGCTGATTCCTGGATACATTTCCATGCTTTCCGGCGCCTCGATGGAGGAGCTGAAGGCCGGTGGCGGAGCGGACCTGGCAGGGCGAATCTTTGGCAATTCGATTGCTTTTGTTCTCGGCTTCTCAATGGTTTTCATCGCGCTAGGAGCTTCGGCGACGGCGATTGGCCGGTTCTTGCTGGCGGAGCACAGTCTTTTCAACATCATCGCTGGCATTATCATTATAGTTTTTGGCTTGCATCTGACCGGGATCATCAAGATTCCCCTGCTGTATCGCGAATCGCGCGTGAATGCGGGCGCGCCGCGGCGCGGGGTGGCGGGATCGTTCGTTTTGGGCTTCGCGTTCGCCTTCGGCTGGACGCCGTGTATCGGACCGATCTTGACGGCCATACTGGCGCTTGCGGCTATCCGCCACACGGTCTTCCAGGGGATGTTCCTGCTGGCGGTTTACTCCGCAGGGCTGGCGATCCCATTTCTTCTGACAGGGATCGGACTCGGACAGTTCATCAAATTCTATGCGCGGTTTCGCAAACACTTGCAGGTGGTTGAAGTGGCCTCCGGCGTGCTGCTGATTCTCATTGGAGTGCTGATGGCCTTCAACAAATTCACAATTCTTTCAGGGTACCTTTCTTTCTTGAATCGGTTTACGCTGTAAGAGGAAGGAGAGTTTGCGATCCGAGGACGAGTCCGCGAAGCGCGCTCGAAGGTGAGGATCAAAGCCAGGCGTTCCAGGGCCGGCGGCATGGGTTTTGGGACTGCGGCCATTGGCAGCGTGGGGCGGATTGACTGATTCGTGAGGGCGTCCTCCGTATGGAGGCGAGAAAATGCGTCCTATCTTATTTCAAATCGGTTCGTTTCGGCTCCCCACTTACGGCCCCATCCTCGCGCTGGCGCTGGTGGCGGCACTTTACACGGTGGTGAGGCTGGGGCGGCGGGAGGGACTGGATACCGGGATATTAGTGGATTTCAGCACGTGGGTCATCATCGCCGCCTTGATTGGCGCGAAAATCCTGATGATTGTGACCGACTGGACTTACTACGGCTATAAAAACCATCCGGCAAGGATTTTTTCCCTCTCCACGCTCCAGGCAGGCGGAGTGTTCTACGGCGGCCTGATCGGGGCGATTCTCTTTGCCATTGTGTATATCCGTGTTCAAAAGCTGCCGGCGCGAAAGCTGTTTGATGTGTGCGCGCCGGCGGTGGTGCTCGGCCAGGCCATCGGCCGGTGGGGGTGCTTCGCCGCCGGAGACGATTACGGCACGCCCACTCACTCCTTCCTGGGCGTCATTTTCACCAATCCTTACGCGCATCAGCTTTCGGGCACCCCGCTGGGCGTGCGGCTCTGGCCGGTGCAGTTGATTGAGTCCGCCGCGTGCTTTGCCATCTTCGGCTTTCTGATTTGGAGGTACGGGCACAAACGAAGGGACGGCGAGATTTTCCTCCTCTACATCGTGCTTTACGCCGTGGTTCGTTTCCTGGACGAGTTCATCCGAGGGGATCCGGATCGCGGGTTTGTTTTTCATCATCTGCTCTCGACGTCTCAATTCATCGCGTTGCTGGCGCTGGCAGCGGCGCCGGTTCTGGCGTGGCGATGGTTCCGAGGTCCGCAGGCGGTTATCGTTGAGGCTCCCGCAGCCGGGAGCGTTTCGCTCACGGGTCCCAAGCCCCGAGCGTCCGAGAGCGTGGCCAGCCCGGCGGGCATCGAGCGGCGGCGGTAATCTTCCCAGCAAGGAGCGCCTTGTGAAGAGTAAAAGAGTAATTTTAGGGATCGTGCTCGGCGTCATTGTGGTGGGCGCCCTATACTTGATCAACCGGTTCTGGATCGCTCCAGCAACGACTCTCTCAAGCGCTCGAGCGACGACCCTCTCAGCCAAAGGCGACAGTTCGCACCCCCTGGCGCCTGAATTCTCGTTGACCTCGCTCAGCGGCCAGACGATTGACTTGAAGGATTACCGCGGCAAGGTCGTCTTGCTGGACTTCTGGGCGACTTGGTGCGGCCCCTGCCGGATCGAAATCCCTGAATTTGTGGATTTAGAGAGGAAGTATGCGTCCCAAGGCCTCCGAATCATCGGCATCTCAATGGATGACAGTCCGGATCCCGTCCGGCAGTTTTATCAGCAGTTCAACATGGATTATCCGGTGGTCATGGGAAGCGACAAGGTCGGCGAGCTGTACGGCGGCATCTTCGGGCTTCCGACCAGTTTTTTGATTGGGCGTGATGGCCGAATCTACGCCAAACACGTTGGGCTCACCGGTGAGCGGACCTTCGTGCGCGAGATTCAGGAATTGCTGGCGGCTGGACCCAACCAGATGGCAGCAAACTTTGTGGCCGCGGGCGGCGGACCCGGCTCGGACGACATCAACGTGGAAACTCCGGCGGAGGCGAACTCTCCCGTTCCGGGCGTGGACGTTTCCAAGCTGACCCCGGCGCAGCTGACCGAGTATAAACAAATGCTCTCCTCCGAACATTGCTCCTGCGGGTGCGGTTATACCGTGCTGCAGTGCCGGCAAGTAGATGGCAGTTGCGAGACAAGCCTGAAGATGGCCCGGGCTGCGCTGGCAAAATTGTTGCGGAAAAATACCATCTAGCTTGCGATGGGGCGCGCGAAATAGACCCCGGACCCGAAACGAAGATCGCCTCACATGCAAATCATCGGATCGCGGTTTGCAAGACGAGTGATGCCGGCGCTGGCGCTAGCTTGCGTGGCGGGGGTGAGCGCTTATGCGCAAAAACCGCCGAGCGTCGTCAAGGCTCGGCTGGTGCTGGCGACCCAAGGCGCGCATTCGTCCTCCGTGGCCAAGGCAGCCGTCGTGGGGCAGATTCGCGCCGGTTATCACATCAATGCCCTTCACCCATCGCTCGATTATCTGATTCCAACCGAAGTTCAGTTGAACCGGTCAGCGGGCGTGACGGTTGAAAGAGTAATTTATCCTCCCGGCCGGCCGGTGCGTTTCGCCTTTTTGAAGACGCCTCTCGCGGTTTACGAAGGCGAAGTCCTGATCGGTCTGGTCTTGAAGCTGGGACGGGCGGACGCATCGTCCGTCATTCCGCTGCGAGGCAAGCTGAGTTATCAAGCGTGTAACGACCACGCGTGCTTCGCGCCCACCAGCATTCCTCTGAGGCTCGTGGTGCCGATTTTGCCTGCTAGCGTTCCACTCCAGTCCGCCCACGCCGCGATTTTTTCCAAAATCAGATTTAACTAGCGCGGAAAAACGAACCGCATGCGCGCGGTGAAATTGGAATCAGCGTGGCGCGGCGGTGACGCGCGGGAGTTTTGCCTTATAAGGCGGCTTTCGCTAACATGGGATGGGAAGACTCATTCATGGGGCCGCCGGGAGTTGATGCCAAGCCGGGCTCGCGAGTCCAAGTGGGGGTGGTGTCAGACACTCACGGCTATTTGGATCCGCGGCTCCCGCCGGCGCTGGCGGGCGTGAGCGTGATCTTGCACGCCGGAGACGTAGGCTCTGAGGATGTTCTCGATAACCTCCGCCGGATCGCGCCGGTCCACGCGATACGAGGCAACGTGGATGGGCCGGAGCTTTCACTCCCCCTGTCGGCTGAATTCAAGCTGGCCGGCTGCCGGATCGAGATGGTGCATATCTTGCCGTTCTCGCAATCGGAACTCGAGGCGTTGGGACAAGAGAGCCCGAGCGCCGGCGGATTGACGGCGCGCGCTGAAAAATGGCTCAACGCCTTCAAATCGGAAACGGGCCTTGTCATCTTCGGGCACACGCATTCGCCCTGCCAGGTGAGGCTGGGGCGCTGCCTGTTTTTCAATCCTGGCGCCGCGGGCAAAAAGCGCTTCGCGCTCCCACGCTCCTGTGGCGTTCTAGAAATCAGCGACGGTGAAATAAGCGCACGCCTGATTTCGCTTGAACCCGGTAGCGGGCTGAGGGGTGGCAAAACACCCACCAAGGCTGAGGTTTTCGAATGATCCTGAATCTGAAAAACGTAAAACGCGCCCTGAAGATCACACTGACGGTCTTGGCGCTGGCCATTGTGGTGATCGAAAAAGTCGAGGAATGGACGGGGAAGCAGATTTAGCCGGCTCGACAGCTCCGCGCCGGGTCGCTGCACGGCGTCTCTTGGTGTCAGGCACGGTCTGGCGCAGACGGAGCGAGAGCCGCCGCCGCCCGCTCCAGCCGCCGCACCGTGCGCTCCCGTCCGAGCGCCCTCATCACCTCAAACAAACCAGGGGCGACGGCTTGGCCGGTCAAGCCCACGCGCGCAGCGTTGATCAGCACTCCAGCCCGAATGCCCTTCTCCTCCGCTAGGTCCCTCAGACATTTTTCGGTTTGCTCAAGATCGAACGAGCTTAGGTTCGATAGCCGCTGGGCAAGGTCTCGAAGCCAATCGGCCAGGCGCGATTCCTTCCAGAATTTTCTCCGCGCTTCCAGCTCATAGGGAAAGTCATCGGTAAAAAAGGCTCGGCCGGATTCGGAAAAATCCTTGAGCGTCCGGGCGCGCGTCTGCAAAAGGCGAACGGAATCCTCAAAGCGCTGTCTTTCACTCCCCGAGAACGCCGAACTCCACAAGCCGGAGATTTCAAGCTCTCCCCGAACTCGCGGCAAGAGCGCTTCGAGCGGCATACGCCGCAGATATTCGCTGTTCATCCAGGCGAGCTTTTCCGGATCGAAGACGGCGTTCGACTTGGAGGCGGCAGCCAAGTCAAATTGCTCGACCATCTCCTCCGGGCTGACGATTTCCTTGCCGCCGGGCGGTGCCCATCCGAGCAACGCGAGAAAGTTCATCAAGGCTTCGGGCAGAATGCCTTGATCGCGATAAGCGCCCACCGAGGTTGCTCCGTGGCGTTTGGAGAGGCGCTGTTTGTCCGGGCCCAGAATCAGCGGCAGGTGAGCGAAAACTGGTTGCGACGAGCTTAGAGCGTGGTACATCAGGATTTGTTTTGGCGTGTTCGAAAGGTGGTCGGCGCCGCGAATGACGTGGGTAATGCGCAAATCAAGGTCGTCGGCGACGACGCTCAGGTGATAAGTCGGCTGGCCGTCGGAGCGGAGAAGGACGAAGTCCTCGATTTCGGAGTTCTCAAGCTCGATCCGCCCAAACACAAGATCATCAAACGCTGTCCGGCCCGATTCCGGCGTGCGAAAGCGAAGCGCCCAAGGCCGGCCTTGCGCGCGACGGCGGGCGCGGTCCGGCTCGGAGAGATCCCGGCACGTCCCGTCATATTTCCACGCGCGATGCGCGGCTTCCGCGGTTTGGCGTTTTTTTTGGAGCTCGTCCGGCGGGCAGAAGCACGGATAGGCGTGGCCCTGCCGCTCAAGCTGCGAGGCCCGAGCGCGATACAGCTCCAGCCGCTCGGATTGATAGTACGGCCCTTCGTCCCAATCGAGCCCGAGCCATTCTAGGCTATCGAGGATGGCTTGGGTCAGCTCGGGCTTCGACCGGTCGGCGTCCGTGTCCTCGATGCGCAGAATCACGGTCCCCGCATGGCGCCGGGCGTAAAGCCAGTTGTAGAGCGCCGTGCGCGCCCCGCCGACGTGGAGGTAGCCGGTGGGCGACGGAGCGAATCGGACGCGAAGTTCAGTCATAATCTCGGAACTGTTTCGAACCGCAGCCCTAACAACGGTTCGGCTGCGCTTCGGGCGACTTAATCATCGTATGCGATTTGTGCGGGCGTGGGAAGGCTCGGCGTGAGCTCGAACGTCACACAGGACCCGCCCAGTCGCAAAAGGAGAAGTCGGCTGACGGCGATCTCCACCCCGGCAGCGGCTGCTTGCTCGACAAAACTGAGCCTCACGACGGCGATGATAAGGAGTCCCTAATTCGGGCGTGAATTCCGAGTAGCAACTTTCACCGGGGTCAGCCGCACATCAAGCTTCTGGACGATCGGTTGCTCGACTTTGAGAAGGGTTTCAGAAGGTTCGTACCCCGGGGCTTCCACACGGAGCGTATGCTCGCCCATAGGGAGCTGGATGGGCCCCAAATCGCGGGCCGATCCAACGTCCGATCCATCCAGAGTCACATGGGCATGCGAAGGTTTCGCTGTCAGCAGAAGTGTCGTAACCGAATCCCACGGGTAGCCGGCGGAGGGATTGTAACCCGCCTGGCGCGGGTCGTCGCTGGCATTTGGTCCCGCCCACCAATAGGAACCGAGATAAGAAGTGGAGGGCGGAATCATCGGCAGCGCAAAAGCGGGAGAATAAAAGCCCCCGTACACGTTGAGCGGGACGGGATTAAAAAAGACGCTCCTCCCGCTGGCAGGCGCTAGGATGCTCGGACCCCCGGCGGCCTCGGCGATAAGGCTAAAATTGGTTGCCAAGAGAAAGCAGAGGAAGCCGCCAGGAAGGATCAATCGGACGCTTGGCGAACGCATACATGCCTCCCATCCGAGGGAGTTCTCATTTCAGTTGGACTCTACCACCTTATTATGCCAAATGCCAGCCGGAATTTCACTGGCCTGAGTGTGGGACGAGCCAGCTCTTCGCTCCAAGATTGTCCGCGGCCAGGACGCGCGCTTCCGCGCGGACGCCGTGCTCCTGGAGGGCGCCACAGATCAATCGCCCCACGTCCTCCGCGTCTTCCTGGACAAAGCTGAGGATGGAAGGACCTGCACCACTCAGGCAAATGCCCTGGATGCCAGGGTGCTCAAGGCGGAGGACTTCGCCCAGTCCAGGAATGAGCGGGGCGCGGTAGGGTTGATGGAAACGATCTTCGAAGAGCAATGGCGCAAGATCCATCCGGCCGGAAAAAAATTGCGCCGCCAACACCGCCGCTCGCTGCAAATTATGGACGCTGTCGTCGCGGGTGTACTGCGTCGGGAGCACGGCGCGAGCCTTTTCCGTCGGCAAGGCGTAATCGGGAATCACAAGCACCAAGGTAAGGGTGTCCGGCACCGGACACGACCAGGCTCGGATGCGATAGCCGGCCTGGACGGCGAGAGTAAAACCTCCGTGCCACGCTGCCGCGACATTATCGGGATGCCCGCCCTCAAGGCGCGCGGCGATGGAGAGCACATCATCGTCGGCGGGCGCGCGGCCCGCCAGCCGATAGCTCAGGGCGACAGCGGCGATGATTGCGGCGGCGCTTGAACCCAGCCCCACGCCGATGGGGATTTGGTTGTTGATTTCAAGGTCTAGCCCCTCCGGATGCTTCCACGCGCGCAGAAGATCGCGCATCGTTCGGGCGATCAGATTGCTCTCATCCAGCGCGACCCGTTCCGGTGTCGCTCCCTGATATTGGATCGAGAGGCCTCCGTCCTCGCGAGGCGCAGCCCCGACTTCCAGATAGAGTTGGAGCGCGATGCCCGCGCAATCAAACGCGCATCCCAGATTGGCGCTGGTGGCGGGGACACGGACGGAAACGGCTGGCGGCATAGGTTGGTAAATCGCGCGATCGGAATTGCGGACTGAACGCCCCGCTTCAGACGCCCCCGGCGATGGCGGGAATCAAAAGCACTTCATCGCCGTCCTCGAAAGCGTAACCGGCCCCGCCGAGAAAGCGAATGTCCTCATCGTTGACGTAAATGTTCACAAAGCGGTGTGGCGTTCCATCCTCGGCGCAGAGGGCCTTCTTGATGCCTGGAAACTGGCGCTCGAGGCTTTCAAACAAACCGGTGAGATTGGTAGCGTCGCTTTCGGCGACCTCGGCCCCTCCGGTAAATTTCCTGAGCGGGGGTGGAATGCGAATGGTGATAGCCAAGAGAACCTCCGAAACATGTTGCCACTCCGAATTGAGCGGCTTGGCACGCTGGCGCCTCAGGGGGCCCCGATGAGTCTTCCCCTTCCCCACGCCCCAACGGTCCTAAACCACGACGGGGAAATGACCGTCGCGGCTATCCATTACGCAGACGCTAAGCACGAGCTGACGCCAAGCCAAGGTAGTTTTCTTCAAACTCGGCAAGCTTGGGCCGGATGGCCGCGCTGCGGTGTGCGTCGCGCAACGCGCCGCTCACCGCTCCGAGAGTCTTCATGCCGTTGCCCGTGATCGCCAGGACAATGGATTCGTCGGGATTCAGGCGCCTTTGTTCGATCAGCTTCCGCGCCACGGCGACGGCCACGCCGCCGGCGGTTTCGGCAAAAATACCTTCCGTCTCGGCCAGCAAACGGATGCCCTCGACGACTTCCTCGTCGGAAGCATCCTCGCCAGCGCCGCCCGAGCCCAGGATGGTTTTGACGGCATAATAGCCGTCGGCCGGATTGCCGATGGCCAGCGATTTGACGATGGTCCGGGGCTTCTGCGGCTCGATTTCAGCAATGCCTTTCTTGGCGGCGGTGGTAATGGGTGAACAGCCCGTGGCCTGAGCGCCAAAAAATTTGGTTCCGTGAGGTTCCACCCATCCGAGCTGCCGAAGCTCGTGGAAAGCCTTATTGATTTTAGTAATCAGCGAACCCCCCGCCATCGGCACCACGATGTTCTGAGGCAGGCGCCATCCCAACTGCTCCGCTACTTCATAGCCGAAGGTTTTCGATCCTTCGGAATAGTAGGAGCGAAGGTTCACGTTGACGATGCCCCACGAATATTTCTGGGCGATCTCCGAGCAAAGGCGGTTGACTTGGTCGTAATTCCCGTTGATCTGGACCAGCGTCGCGCCGTAAATTTCCGTGCCGATGATTTTTTCGGGTTCGAGGTCGGCGGGAACAAAGATGAAAGTTTTGAAACCGCCGCGCGCCGCTTGCGCCGCGACGGCATTTGCCAGGTTGCCGGTCGAAGAGCATCCCACCGTGTCAAATCCGAACTCGCGAGCCTTCGAAAGCGCCACGGCCACCACGCGGTCCTTGAACGACAGGGTGGGGAAATTGACGGCGTCGTTTTTCAGATAGACTTCCCGCGCGCCGAGGGCTCGCGCCAGCCGCGGAGCTAGAGCCAGGGGCGTAAATCCGGTGGAGGTGCCGACGTAAGGCTCACCGGTCAGGGGCAACAATTCATGGTAGCGCCACATGGTGGGCGGCCGATGAGCGATGGCGTCGCGAGAAATCTCCGCCCGCAGCCGGTCGTAGTCATACACCACTTCCAGCGGAGCCCAACATTCCTCGCAGGCGGCCATGGGCTCGATGGGATACCTCCGGCTGCATTCGCGGCATTTCAGGTGAGAGTGATAGTTCACATTTCCCTCCGCTCTGTTCTCATCGAAGGCTGGCTTGCCGGGCGCTGGGTTCCCGAGAGATGGAAAGGAGTTCGAAACAAAAAAGCCCTCCCGATCTCATCGGGGGGCTGAATGGAGGTTGGGCGACCCTCTCTCATCTCCCCCTAATACGGGCAGGAGTTGGCACCTGCCCCCCGATTTTCATCGGGGCGGTTGCCGTGGCGTCTTCGGGCCCGTCCCTCGGCCACTCTTGATGAGATTCAGGCTTGCTGAATCACGTATTCAATTGTCGCTCACTATGTTAGTCAACAGGGCCGTCCGCTGTCAACCTTAAATTATGCGCCCCAGCCGGTTTCGCGGAGCGGCGCGCCAGAGCATGGCATGGTAGGCCGCGGCCGGGCGGGACGCCAGGTTAATGGGCGGATAGGCTGCGGCCTGTCCGCGGCTTCCTCATCAGGAAAATGAACGGCCACATGACCATGAATATCATCGCCAGCGTCCAGAAGGTGGCGTTATAAGCCAGCATGGCGCTGTGGCGCTCCACCAGGCGGAACAGGAAGGCGTCGGCGCGCGTGGAGGCTGTGGCCCCATCGGCCCCTTTCATAAAGAACATCTGCCGCACTGAGTTCGCCAAGGCTTGGCTGCCGAGGCTGTAGGGATTCACGTGGCGCCCCAGAAGGTTGAAATAGAGCTGCTCGCGGCGGGCCACCAACGTCGTGGAGGCTGCAATTCCCATGCTGCCACCGAGATTCCGCATCAGGTTGAAGATGCTCGTGGCATTGCCCATACGCTCATTCGCGATCGGGTCCATCGTCGCGGTCGTCAACGGGACGAAGATCATTCCCATGGCGAGGCCCTGAATGAACTGCGGCCAGAATACCTGCCAGTAGCCAATGTTGAGATTGAGCGTGCCCAACATCATGAAGCTGATTGCCGTCACCAAGACACCGACGCTGAGCATTTTGCGGGCATCAAAACGCATCAATAGCACTCCCACGGTGGGCATCATCAAAAAGGAGCCAAAACCGCGCGGAAACAGCGCAATGCCCGCCTGGAGCGCAGGGTAACCGAGCAGCGTTTGCAACAGCAGTGGCAGGATGACCAAGCCGCCGTAAAGGCCGAAGCCGAGCAAGGTCATCAAAAACACGCCCGTGCCGTAGGTGCGAACCTTGAAGACGCGCAAGTCCACCACCGGGTGCTCGGTCATCAGCTCGCGGATGATGAAGATGACGATCGCTATGCCAGCGATGATGGCGAGGGTGAGGATAAAATGCGACCCGAACCAGTCGTCCTCCTGGCCCTTGTCGAGGACAATTTGCAAACAGGCGACGCCCAAGGCCAGAAACCCGATTCCCCAATAATCTATGCCGCCCTTGGAGCGTCTCAAGTAAGGCGGGTCGAAGATGAAGAGCTCGGTCATGACCAGCGCCAGGATGCCCACCGGCACGTTAATGTAAAAGACCCAGCGCCAGCTATAGCTGTCCGTAATCCAGCCGCCCAGCACCGGCCCCAGCATGGGGGCGACGACGATGCCCAATCCCCAAAACCCCATCGCTTTGCCGCGCTCTTCGGGAGGAAAAGTTTCCAGCAGCACCGCCTGCGAAATCGGCTGCAAGCCGCCGCCGCAGGCTCCCTGAATCACGCGGAAGACGATGAGTGCGGAAAGGGTAGGGGCGAAGCCACAGAGGAAAGATGCGGCGGTGAACCCCGTCACAGCCATCATCAGGAGGCGCTTGCGTCCGAATCGGCCAGCCAGCCAGCCCGTCATGGGCAGGATGATGGCGTTGGCGACCAGATAAGAAGTCAGCGCCCAGGTCGCTTCGTCCGGCGTTGCTGAAAGGCTGCCGGCAATGTGCGGCAGGGAAACATTGACCACCGTGGTGTCGAGCACTTCCATAAACGTGCTCAACATCACCGCAATGGCGATGATCCAGCGGTTGATCGGCGGTTTTTCGATGGGCTCAGCCATAATCAATCAAGAATGAGCGCGAGGGACTCCTGCGGCGCAAACAATGGTGGCGGCCACGGTCTCAAGACCCAGGGTTGAGGAGATGGTTAAATGGTACAGGCGGCGGTCTTTCCAGTCCTCGCCGAAGAATCGCTTGATGTAGGCTGAGCGTTTGCGGTCAGTCTCCTCCAGGGCTCGCTCGACATCGGTGCCGGGAGCCAGCCGTCCGCGAAGACGTTGCACTTTTTCCTCGCGCGGCGCGAAGACGGAAACGTGGAAAACATCCTTGCGCCGGCGCAGCACACACTGACTCCCGCGGCCGACAATCACACATTCGCCGGCCTGAGCGGCCTCGCGGAAAATTTCGGCGGTCATCTTTGCCATTGTCTCCGAATCGAAGGGCTCAGACTCAGGGGTCGTCGCGGTAGAGGCATATGCGTGCCACAGGGCCTTCACCAGGCCATAAAACCAAGGGTCCACGCCTTCATCCGAACGCGCCGCCGCATTAGGAGGGACCTTCGCCCGGCGGGCGACCTCATCCACCACCGAGGCGTCCAGCAGCTTCCATCCCAGATGCTTAGCCAGGATTTCGGCGACGATTCCACCGCCGCTGCCGTGCTCGCGACTGACTGTGATGACGCGAAACATTTCCGCCCCTCTACCTTTTTGTAATCACTGTGGGCTCGACCGACATGCCCTCCCGCAAAAGATGCTGCGGATCCTGCCCTGGATCGAACACAATCTTCACCGGAATCCGCTGCACTACTTTGACGTAATTTCCCGTGGCGTTTTCTGGCGGCAGCAGGCTGAATCGGTCCCCGGTCGCGCCGGCGATATTGAGAACGTGCCCTTTGTAATCCCGGCCGTAGGCGTCCACGTGGATTGTGGCTGGATTGCCCGGGCGCATATGCCGCAACTGGGTCTCCTTGAAATTGGCGGTGACGTAAAGGCCGTTGACGGGGACCACCGCCATCAGCGCCTGGCCCGCCTCGACGTTTTGGCCGGGCTCGATGGACTTTTTCCCGACGATGCCGTCGGCCGGCGCGCGGATCGTGGTGTAGCCGAGGTTGAGCTGCGCCTGGTCCAGGTTGGCCTTGGCCATCTTTACAGCCGCGCGCGCCGCGTCCGCTTGAGCGCGGCTGACCCTAATACGTTGCGGTCCGGTCCTCGATGCCCGCAGGTTCGCTTGCGTCAGCAACAGCCCGGCTCGCGCCTCGGCCACCTTCTGCCGGGCCGCCAGCGCGTTCGCCTGCGCGGCGGTCACCGCCGCCGCATCCGCTTGCGCCGTGGCCAGCGTATGGTCGTAACGCTGGCGCGAGATTTCTCCTTTCTTCACCAGCGCCGCGTATCGCCGCAAATCCGATTGGGCCTTCGCGTCATCCGCCTGTTTTTGTTTGACGGTGGCGTCGGCCGCTTGATACTCCCTTTGCGCCACGGCGAGCTCCGCCTGCGCTTGCTCGACGGCCGCTTGGGCGGCGGAGATTCCCGTGGAGGAAGCCACGGAGGTGATCGGCACCGTCACGTGCAACGCTTCGGCGTGAGCCAAGGCGTTCTCGTACTCGGCTTCGGCGCGCTCGACCGCCACTCGATAGTCGGTGGGGTCCAGGCGCGCCAGGATCTGCCCCTTCTTTACAAAGTCGTTGTTCTCCACCTCGACGGCGATGACGTGCCCGCTGACGCGCGCGCTGATGGCATAGAGATCGCCGTCAATCTGCGCGTCGTCCGTGCTCACCCGGTTGCGGTAGTAAAAATAAAAGCCAGTGACGACCGCGAGCGCCACGAGCCCCCCCGCCACGATCAAGCGGCGCGTCTTCGGGCGGGTTCGCGGCGCGGGAACGCTCTCGCGTTCGGCCACTCCGCCCGGTGGGGCTTCGCTCCGGTTTTCTTGCTCCAATTCGGTGATGTTGGGTGGTTCAGCCATGACGATTCCTCACTTCGAATAGAGATCCTCCATCTTGCCCATCGCGCGGGCCAACTCCGCCCGCGACTCGTTGTATTGATAGAGGGCGCCGATCTGATTGTCGTTGGCTCGCGCCAGTTCATCTTGCGCGGTAACGACTTCAATATCGTTGGCCACGCCGGCCGCAAAGCGGTCACGCGCCTCAGCGACTTCCTGGTTTGCCAGTTTCACGCCCAGGTTGGCTACTTCGACCTGGTGCTTGGCGGACTCTAGATCCGCCAGCGCCGTCTTCACCTCGAGCGCGATCCGGGCGCGGATGTCCTGATCCTGTTCCTGTAGCGCCCGAAGCGCCAAATGAGCCTTGGCTCGCTCCGCCCGGATGCGGCCACTTGAGATCAAGGGAAACTGGACGTTCACCTGGTACGTGTACGCCGGAATGGCCGACGCCACCGAGAGACCCTGATACTCCCAGCCGCCCCCCACATTGACGGTGGGCCAGCGTGCCTCGCCCGCCGCCTTTTCCTCGGACTCCGCGGCTCGTTCGCGCGCCTCGATAGCCTTCAGTTCCGGACGGCTGGCAAAGGCCGCCGCCAGAGTGGACCCCGCGTTGAACGAAGGGGTTTCGAAAAAACTCATCTCGTTCTTCAGGACAATGGGTTGGCGGGGGCCCAGATTGAGCAGCCTCGCCAGCCCATAGAGCGATGTCCGCAAGTCGGTCTCGGCCGCAATTCTCCGCTGCAATTCGTTTTGAAGCTGGACGTTGGCGCGCAGCGTATCGAGCTCTGTGCCCACGCCGTGCGTTTGAAGGTCGCGCGCCTGCTGATAAAGCGCCCGCGCCAGCGCCACCCGCGCCTGCGAAGCCCTTACGTTAGCGGCGGCCCGCAGCCCGGCGAGATATTGGGAAACGACCAGCAAAACCGTCTGCTCGCGGACCGTCGCGGCGTCTTGCTGGCTGGCCTGGACACTGTGCTGCGCCGCCTGCCATTTTCGCAACAGGCTGAGGTCAAAAATCGGCATCGAGAAGCGCGGGCCCGACTGGAAGACTTGAAAAGGCCCCACGTGCTCGAAGGGCAGTGGGAAAGCTCCGCCGGCGAACGCTTTGATGTTGAATCGCTGAACTTCGTCGAAGGTGTCGAGGGTCGCTTGGGGCAGCAATCCGGATCGCGCGATCTTCTGGTCCTGCTCGCTCTCCGCCAGCGTCAGGTTCGCAATCTGCGCCTCGGGATTCTGCCGCAGAGCTAACTGGACTGCCTGCCGCAAGCTCAATTGGAGGGGCGGTTTGGCTGCGGCATTCGCTTTTCGCCCCGCCCCAAAGGGAAGGATCAACAGCAGCAGCGCGCCCACGATCTTCTTCGTCTCGCGGCTGGCTGGCGGCATTCCGGAGGACGGCGGCGCTTCTTTCGAGATCTCTTCCACCAGGCGCTTGGTCATGCAGTCCTGCGCTCGCAGCTTGCCCCCCGCCTGATAAATCCTCGAGAGCACTCGTTTGCCCTCGGCGTCAATGAAGGTGACGCCTGTCAAGTCCATCACGAGGTTCTGCGTCTGCCCGCCTCCTTGCGCTTCCCGCCACTTTCGTTCCAATTCGCCTGCCCACTGTCCCACGAGTTTTCCTTCCACCTTGAAAGTCGCCTGACCGGGTTCAAATTGCGCGGTTATTTTCAGCATCGCACATCCCACGTAAGTGAATTTCAGGAACCCAAGCTGCAAGGCGGGTGCCAAGCTGGCCGATTGGCCCGGATGGGATTTAACCCCCTGAAAACCAGGTGGTTACAAGAAAATTGGGGGTCAGGACTGACGCAATTTTGATCCACTTAGTGGCTGTTAACTGCCGAAATGTTGGCAGGTGACGATATGTCGGCACTATGGGTGGACAACATTCTGCCGACCGTTTTACCGGCGAACAATGCCGAGTTTGCTCATTCTCGACTGGAGCGTGGAGCGCTTCATGCCAAGGCGTTGCGCGGCGCCATGCGAACCCGCAATTACCCAGCGGGTTTCCTGGAGAGTGCGAAGGATGTGCTGCCGCTCCACTTCTTCGAGCGTAAGACGATCTCCCGGCGGATCAGCGGAAGGGAGCGCAGGCTGTTTCAGTTCTGACAAGGGCAGGCGGAGGGCCGGGCCGGGCGAGAGGATGACGGCCCGCTCGATCAGGTTTTCGAGTTCGCGGACGTTCCCCGGCCAGGGATAGCGCACCAGTTCATCGAGCACCTCGCTGGGGACGGTTTCGATTCTCCGGTCCATCTGGCGGGCGTACTTCTGGGCAAAATAGCTGACCAGCAGAGGAATATCTTCCGGCCGCTCGCGCAAAGGAGGAACGGTCAGCGGGAATACGCTGAGGCGGTAATAGAGGTCGCTGCGAAAGCCTCCGGCCTGGACCCATTCCGCCAAGTTGCGGTTGGTTGCGGCGACCAAGCGCACGTCGGTGCGGATGGTCCGAATGCCGCCCAACCGCTCGAATTCCTGCTCCTGCAGGACGCGCAGCAGCTTGGGCTGGAGTTCGAGCGGGATGTCGCCGACTTCATCCAAAAACAGCGTCCCGCCACTGGCCAGCTCGAAGCGCCCGATCTTCTGCGTCAGAGCGCCTGTGAAGGCGCCTCGCTCATGCCCGAACAATTCGCTTTCGAGCAGCCCGCTGGGGATCGCGGCACAGTTCAACTTGACAAACGCTCTCTCGCGGCGGCGGCTCAAGTTATGGATAGCGCGGGCGATCAATTCCTTGCCCGTCCCTGTCTCACCCAGAATCAGCACGGTCGAGTCGGTCGGCGCCACCGTTTCTACATCCCTTAACACCCGCTTCAACGCGGCGCCTTCGCCGATGATTTCTTCAAAGTTGTGCTCGGTGCGGATTTCATCTTCCAGATAGAGTTTTTCCTCCGCCAGCTTTTCTTTGAGCGCGGCAATTTGGCGGAATTGCAGCGCGTTTTCCATCGGAAGGGCGATCTGGCTGGCGGCTTGGGTTAGAAAGTCGAGTTCCCTTTGCGTAAAGGCGGGACCTCGCGCGCGCGCCAGGATCAGCGCTCCGAGGGCGTGGCTCCGCCCGATCAGGGGCAGACAGCAACCGCTCGCCGCGCCTTCGCCGGGCCGCAGCCTCTGAAGGCCTGCCGCGAATTCCTTGGGCCAAAGGGGGCTCGAGGCCAGCGACGGCTGGCTCAAGTCCATGAGGACGGCTTCGCGTTTTTCGATGGAGGGGCCCGCCGGAGTGCCTCCGAGCGGAACCGGAACCGCCGGCGGCAGCGCCGTGCCCTCCCGTTCATGGACGGAATAAACCTGGAGGGTGTGGCTTTCTTCTTCAAGGACGCCGATGCCGGCGTAATCGTACTCCACGATGCGGTGGAGGGATTGCCCGATGGCCGCGCGCAAGCCGTCCAACTCGAGGTTGGAAACGATGGCGTTCGTGATGTCGAGCAGGGCGCGCAGCCGGTCTCGCTCCTGCGCCAACTGCCGCTGATAGGATTCCAGGCTTTGCGTGTTGAGGGCGTTATCCACCGCGACGGCCACTTGGTTGGCCACTTGGGCCAGAAATTCCAGGTCGGACGCCGCGTAGGCGTTTTCCTTCTCGCTGCCAAACCCAAGGGCCCCAAGCCGCCGCTGCGCGGTGGTCAGCGGCAGCGAGCAGATGGACTTGACGTTGTGCGCGCGGAGGATGTTTGAAACCTTGGGGAATCGCTGATCTGTTTCGATGTGGCCAATGATGACCGGCGATTGAGTTTCCAAGGTCCATCCGGCGGGCGATTCTTCGACCGGAAACTCGAGGCCGGCCTCGAGCTGGGTGGGGACGGCGCTCTCCAGGATGTGCAATCGCATCGTCCGCCGCTGCGGCTCGTAGAGGACCAGGGTCAAAAACTCATACCGGACCACCCGATGAAGCCGCTCGGCCAGATCGTGAAACAGCGCTCCCAGGTCGCGGTGCGCGGCGATGGATTCGGAGACCTCCAGCAGCGCCGCGTATTGATCCTGGGCCGTCACCGAGCTTTGGGCGCTCGGCGCGAGGGCTTCCCTTGAGCGCCCTCGGCGGCTCGATCCAGCCCCCTTGGCCGGCTTCCCTGAGCCTTCTCGAAGATGGGCTCTGGACGCTGTCGGTCTGGCTCGCCTTTTGGCCATAAGTTTGAGATTAACACCTCATGAAAAGCGGGTCGAGTTCGCCGGCGGGACTGAGCGGTCGCTGATCCCATCGGGCGCGGCCGGGCTCGCTCGATGCTGCAAACCGCAGACGGACCGTCGAGCCGCCCGAAGCGGAGCCGGACGTGCAAGTGAATTTCACGCGGGGGGTCGAAAGCGGCAGCGCACGGCGTGGAGTGGATGGAGGAACCGGCGCTCGGCTAACGGCTGCCGTTGCTCATCGAAGCGAGGAACTGGGCGTTGGTCTGTGTTCTCTCGAGCTTGTCTTTAATCAGCTCCATGCTCTCGACGGGAGAAAGCGGGCTCAGCACTTTGCGAAGCACCCAGATGCGGTTGAGCTCATCCTTGGCCACCAACAGTTCTTCCTTTCGCGTCCCGGACTTGTTGATGTCAATGGCCGGGAAGACGCGCTTCTCCACCAGTTTGCGGTCCAGATTGATTTCCATATTGCCGGTGCCTTTGAATTCTTCAAAGATCACGTCGTCCATGCGGCTGCCCGTATCAATCAGCGCCGTGGCGATGATGGTCAAGCTGCCGCCTTCCTCGATGTTCCGGGCAGAGCCGAAAAAGCGCTTGGGGCGCTGCAGGGCGTTGGAGTCCACGCCGCCTGAGAGGACCTTGCCGGAGGGTGGAACCACCGTATTATAGGCGCGGGCCAGGCGCGTGATGGAGTCCAGCAGGATGACCACGTCGCGCTTGTGCTCGACCAGCCGCTTGGCCTTCTCGATCACCATTTCGGCCACTTGGACGTGACGCGCCGCCGGCTCGTCAAAAGTGGAGCTGATGACTTCGCCCTTCACCGTCCGCTGCATGTCCGTCACTTCCTCCGGCCGCTCATCAATCAGCAGCACAATCAACGTGATCTCCGGATGGTTCGTGGTGACGGAGTTGGCGATGCACTGGAGCAGCATCGTCTTGCCGGTGCGCGGCGGGGAAACGATCAGCCCGCGCTGCCCCTTGCCAATGGGCGTGAGCAGGTCCAGGACGCGCGCCGAAATGTTGTCTTTGGTTGTCTCCAGGCGAATGCGCTCCTGCGGATAAAGCGGGGTCAGGTTGTCAAAGAAGATCTTGTTTCGCGCCTCGTCAGGAGATTCAAAGTTGATGGCCTCGACTTTGATCAGCGCAAAGTAGCGCTCGCCCTCTTTGGGCGGCCGGATTTGCCCGGAAACCGTGTCGCCCGTCCGCAGGTCGAACTTGCGGATCTGCGACGGAGAGACGTAAATGTCGTCCGGGCCCGGCAGATAGTTGTAATCCGGGGCGCGCAGAAACCCGAATCCGTCCGGCAGGCACTCGAGCACGCCTTCGGAGAAGATCAGCCCCGCCTTCTCCGTCTGCGCCTGCAGGATCTTGAAGATCAGTTCCTGCTTGCGCAACCCGGTCGCGCCGACGACGTCCAGATCCTTAGCAACCTGGGTCAGGGCGGTGATATTCATTTCCTTCAGCTTGGCGATGTCTAGGACTTCGCCTTCTTTCAGTGCGGTGACGTTCGTTTCCTGGGGGTCTTCCTCAGGGGGTGCGGCTTGTTTCTTGGCGGTCATATGGCTCTCTCAGCTTGCAGGTGAAATCCCAAGCCCCGTTGGGGCCGGTTGTTTGAGGATTGACAATGGATTAGGCTTGCGCTCCCGGATGGCCTGTGCGTCGGTCTGAAAAATCGGGGCGTGAATTCAAGACGGCATGCCAGCGGGGTGGGTTCAGGTGCAATCCTCGGTCTTCGTTCTGCTTATCAATCTTGAATGAACCTCAGACGAATTGGACTTCAAGGTTTTCGGACTGGTCTTGGCGGCGCTCAGTTCCAGTGGACTCTCCGGCCTCTTGCCGGGGTTGCAAGCTACAGGCCGGGATTCCCCTGCGACTTGCTCCTTAGTTCGTCAGCGGCTCGTGTTCCGCCACTGCGCCGGGTTCGAGCCTCGCGGCTTGAGGCGGCTCGGGGGCGAGTTCCGCGACCGCTTCGATCTTCCGCTCCAGCGCCATGTCCAGCACCTCATCCATGCTCTCGACAAATCGGATGGCCAGCGCTTCCTGGATATTGGCCGGAATCTCGCTCAGATCCTTCTCATTGTCTCGCGGCAGAATGACCGTCTGGTTGCCAGCCCTCAGAGCGGCCAGGATTTTCTCCTTGACGCCGCCGATCGGCAGCACCTTGCCGCGCAGCGTGATTTCGCCCGTCATGGCGATCTCGCGATGGACCGGAATCTTGGTCAGGGCGCTCACCACGGCGGTCGCTAGCGTGATGCCAGCCGACGGCCCATCCTTGGGAATGGCCCCTTCGGGAACGTGAATATGAATGTCGAGGTTGCGGTAGAAATCCGCCGGCAGCCCCCAGCGCGTGGCGCGCGAGCGCACATAACTGAGCGCGGCTTGGGCGGACTCCTGCATCACGTCACCCAGCTTGCCGGTCAAGGTCAGCTTCCCCTTACCCTGCATGGTGGTCGCTTCGATGCTCAGAATCTGCCCCCCCGTCTCCGTCCACGCCAGGCCCGTCGCCAGTCCCACCTCGTTCTTCTCTTCCGCCTCCGTATCCCGAAATTTGACCACGCCCAGATAATCTTGGACGTCCTCGGGCCGGACGGTGATCTCGACCTTGGAGCCTTGCTGGACCACCTTGCGGGCCATCTTGCGAGAGACGTTGGCGATTTCGCGCTCCAGGCTCCGCACCCCCGCCTCGCGCGTGTAACTCCGAATGATAGCCAGAATGGCCTCGTCCGTGAAGGCCAAGTGCTTCTCTTTCAGCCCTGCCGCTTCCCGCTGTTTTCGCACCAGAAACCGCTTGGCGATTTCCAGTTTCTCATGTTCCGTGTAGCCGGACAGGCGCAAGATCTCCATGCGGTCCTGCAGCGGCTGAGGAATGGTGTGGATGACGTTGGCCGTGGTGATGAAAAAAACCTTGGAAAGATCGTACTCCACATCCAGGTAATGATCCATGAACATGTGGTTCTGCTCGGGGTCCAAGACCTCGAGTAGGGCGGCCGAAGGATCGCCACGGAAGTCCATGCTCATCTTGTCCACTTCGTCCAGCAAAAAGACCGGGTTCGTGGTGCCGGCCTTTTTCATCATCTGGATGATTTGGCCGGGCAGCGCGCCGATATAAGTCCGCCGGTGGCCGCGGATTTCCGCCTCATCGCGCACCCCGCCCAGGGAGAGTCGCACGAACTTGCGTCCCGTCGCCCGCGCAATCGAGCGTCCCAGCGATGTTTTGCCCACTCCGGGTGGACCCACAAAGCAGAGGATCGAGCCTTTGGGCGTTTTGACGAGCTGCCGGACGGCCAGAAACTCCAGGATCCGCTCTTTGATCTTCTCCAGCCCGTAGTGATCTGCTTCGAGCACCTTTTCCGCGCGCCGGATGTCGCGAATTTCCTTCGATTTCTTCTTCCACGGCACCGCCAGCAGCCAGTCGAGGTAATTGCGGGACACCGTGGATTCCGCCGACATGGGAGGCATCTGCTCCAGCCGCCGCAATTCGGCCATGGCTTTCTCATTCGCGTCCTTGTTCATGCCGGCCGCGTCAATCTTTTTCTTCAGCTCCTCGAGTTCGTTCTTTTCGTTGCGCCCCAACTCTTTTTGAATCGCTTTGATTTTCTCCTGGAGGTAATACTCGCGCTGGGCGCGCTCCATCTGCCGCTTGACCCGCCCCTGGATTGTGCGGTCCACGTTGAGCTTCTCAATTTCGATATCCAGCAGGTCCGCCAGGCGGTTCAGTCGGTCCACCGGGTCCAGGATCTCCAGCAGTTCCTGCTTCTCCTCCACGCTCACGTTCAAGTTGGCGGCGATCGTGTCCGTGAATTTACCGATTTCCTCCACCTTGGCCGCGGCGATCATCGTTTCATAGTTGAGGCTCTGCGAAAGCTTGACGTACTGCTCAAAAAGCGAGGTCACGCGCTGCACCAACTGCTCCAGGCTCGGCGTCGTGACCGCGCGGTAGCTGCTCACCTTCACGGAGACGCGATAGTAACCTTCTTCGCTCGAAATCTTCTGGATCTTTCCCCGCTCCACGCCTTCCACCAGAACCTTGATGTTCCCGTCCGGCAGCTTGAGGCTCTGGATGATGTTGGCGATGGTGCCCACTTGATAGATGTCTTGGGGCTTGGGATCCTCCACGGCGCCGTCGTGCTGCGTGGCGAGAAAAATCTTCTTCTCCTCCGCCAAAGCCTCCTCCAGCGCCCGGATCGAGTTCTCGCGCCCCACCACGAAGGGCGTCATCATATACGGAAAGATGACCACCTCCCGGATCGGCATCATGGGCAGCGTTCGCACTTCGCTCTTTTCTCGGCCGGAGAACATGGAGGAATCCATCAGCTCGCCTTCTCGAAGAGAATGGGATCGAAAGTAATCTCGCGCTTCCGAACCATTTCCTCCGTCACCTTAAACTCCCGGGTTTTGCGCTGGCTGGGCAGATGGTACATCAGGTCCAGCATCAAATCTTCAAGAATCATCCGCAGCCCGCGCGCCCCGACCTTGCGCTCCAGCGCCTGCTCGGCGATGGCCAGCAGCGCTCCTTCGGAAAAGCTCAGTTTCACGTTCTCGTATTCAAACAATCGCTGGTATTGCCGCGCCAGCGCGTTCTTGGGCTCGGTCAGAATCTTGACCAGAGCCGCCGCGTCGAGATCGTGCAGCACCCCAACCACCGGCAGCCGGCCGACAAACTCCGGAATCAGCCCGTAGCGGATCAGATCCATCGGCTGCACCTGTTCCAGCAAGCCGATGTTCCGTTTGTCAGGGCTGACCGGCTCCGCGCCGGCTTCCGTGTGGAAACCCATCGCCCGTTTGCCCAGCCGTCGCTCGATGAGCTTTTCCAGGCCGACAAATGCGCCCCCGCAGATGAACAGGATGTCCGTCGTGTCCACCGGCGTGAATTCCTGGTGCGGATGCTTGCGGCCCCCTTGGGGCGGAACGTTCGCCACCGTACCTTCCAGAATCTTCAACAAGGCCTGCTGAACGCCTTCTCCAGAAACATCCCGCGTGATGGACGGGTTTTCGTCCTTTTTCGAAATCTTGTCGATCTCATCAATATAGATGATTCCCTGCTGGGCCCGCGGCACCTCGCCCTGCGCGTTCTGCAGCAGCTTCAGGATGATGTTCTCGACGTCCTCGCCCACGTAGCCGGCTTCGGTCAATGTGGTGGCGTCCACGATGGCGAACGGCACGTCCAACAATCGAGCCAGCGTCTGCGCCAGCAACGTCTTGCCGGTTCCCGTCGGTCCAATCAGCAGGATGTTGGACTTGGTCAGCTCCACTTCGCTCCGCACCCGCCCCAGCATAATCCGCTTGTAATGGTTATAGACGGCCACCGCCAGCTTCTTCTTGGTCTTTTCCTGCCCGATCACATACTCGTCCACAAAGCGCTTCACCTCGGCGGGGCGCGGCAGCTTGGACTGAGCCGCGGGCGTCGGACCGGGCCGGTCTTCTTCCAGAATCGTGTTGCAAAGCGCCACGCACTCGTCGCAAATGTACGCCCGCGGATGTTCGCCCGGTGAAGAAATCAGTTTCCCCACCGCTTCCTGGGCCTTCTGGCAGAAAGAGCAGCGGAGGACTTCGTCGGATGCAACCCGTTTCACGGCCTCCCCCTCCGCTTATTTGTGTTTATAGATGATTTCATCAACGATCCCGTATTCGCGCGCCTGCTGCGCGCTCATCCAGAAGTCCCGCTCCACGTCGCGCTCGATTTTTTCAACCGGCTGACCCGTGTGCTTGGCCATGATCTCGTTCAAACTGGCCCGGATGCGCAGGATTTCCCGCGCGTGGATGTCAATGTCGGTGGCCTGGCCGGAGAGTCCGCCCATAGTCGGCTGGTGAATCAACACTCGCGAGTTCGGCAGCGCGAACCGCTTGCCCGGCGTCCCGGCGGAGAGCAGTAGCGCCGCCACGCTGGCCGCCTGCCCGATGCAGATCGTGGCCACATCGGGCCGGATAAACTGGATCGTGTCATAAATCGCCATTCCCGCCGTCACCACCCCGCCCGGAGAATTGATATAGAGTGAAACATCCTTTTCGGGGTCCTCGGCCTCCAGAAACAGCAACTGTGCCGTCACCAAGTTGGCCACGTTGTCATCAATCGGCGTGCCGATAAAGATGATGTTGTCCCGCAGCAGGCGGGAATAAATATCGTAGGCTCGCTCGCCCCGGTTGGTCTGCTCGACCACCATCGGGATCAGTGTCATCCTCGGTCCGTCGGTCATGAGTCTTACCCAAAATCACCCCTCGGCTGGAGCTTGGGGCGTTGGCGCTTTCCGCTGGAGGCTGGCGTTCTGGTAAATCCACTCAAGGGCTTTCTGCGCGCGGCGAGTAGATTTCAGTCTATCAAGCCCCCCCTCGCGTGTCAAGCGGGTTTTCATCGCGGCGGGCGGCTCCCGGCCATCCGCCGCCAGGTCGCGGATCAATTCATCCAGTTCCTCTTCCGAGACGGCAATCTTCTCGGACTCTGCGATCTTTTCCAAAATCAGCCCCGCGCGAGCCTCCCGATCAGCGTCGCCGCGCGAGTCTTCCCGCATCTTCTGCCAGTCCACGCCCAGCGTCCGAGGGTCTAGGCCCTGGCTCAGAAGTTGCCCCGCCACCTTTTCCATCTTATCGTCCAGCTTCGCCTCCACCAAAACCCGAGGCACCGGGAAGGGGTGTGCGTCAATCAGCTTGTCGAGCAGCTTCCGTTTGGCTTGGGCTTCCGATTGCCGTTGTTTCCGCTCGACCAAGTTCTCTCGCAGCTTCGCCTTCAGTTCCTCCAGGGTCCGAAACTCGCTCACCGATTTGGCTAGCTCGTCATCGGCTGGCGGCACCGTTTTCTTTTTTACGCTGACCACCTCGACAGCGTAATGAACCGTTCGCCCCGCCAGCGACTTTTGGGGATAATCCTCCGGATAGGCCGCATCGAACTCTCGCCTTTCGCCGGCCTTCACGCCACGCAGGTTTTCGGTAAAAGCTGGAACCGTTCTTTCACCTCCCAAGCGGATCGTCGCCTCGCGCAACTCTACCGGCGCCGCGCCCTGATCCTCCAGCCCTGCCGGCTCTGGCAGGGCGCGATAATTGACCAGTACTTCATCGCCGTCCTCGGCTGCCCGGCTCTCGATCGGCTCAAAAACGGCCGCTTGTTCGCGGAGATCCTCGACCGACCTCTCGAGATCCTCCTCGGTCACCGTCGCCGACTCTTCCTCAACCTCCAGCCCTTTGTAGTTTCCCAGCTCGAACTCAGGCACAATCTCAAACGTCGCCTTGAAGGTCAGCGGCTCGTCGTCCTCGTATTTCAACTCTCCAAACCGCGGCCGCCCCACCACGGCCATCTTCTGCCCCTTCACCGTGTCCTCAAAATACTTCGGCACCAGCGATTGCAGAATCTCATCGCGGATGTTTTCTCGGAAATGCCTTCGCACCAACGACGCCGGAGCCTTGCCGCGCCGGAAGCCGCGAATCCGCGCCACGCGGCGGTACTGGTCAGTCACAGTCTCCGCTTCCCGGCGCACCACGTCGGCGGGAATTTCGATAACAAGTTCTCGCTGGCAAGTTTCAGCGTCCACAGCGCCCCGCGTTCATCTCTGAAAACCAAATCGAAGGGTGAGTTACCTCGTGCCAGAGGCCCGACGAGCAGTCCAACAAAGGTGAGCGCCAATCCCGAAAGCCCCGAATCCCCTCGCAGACAACACCCGCTCTTCTCCGCACCGCAAGGATTCCTACTGGCAGTATAGCACACGCGATGCGGGTGTCAACGACGGTGAATGACCCGTTGCAGGTTGGTGGTATTAGCGCATGAAATGTCCGCGCGGCGCGCACACACCGCCGCTCTTTGCGATCTGTGGGCGGTGAAGCCAAGGTCAGCGGATGGGGCGTTCGGGCCGCTGAGAATCGCTCCGACGCGAGGAAACAGCGCCAGAGCTTTCCCCACCTGCGGGTCGCCGCGCATCTCGGCTTCGTTCCCGGCCTTAAGGCCGAAAACCAGATTGAGCAGCGCGACACGAATTCTGAGCTTCAACAGCGACTGGTCAGCGCCCCAATATTCTTCCGGCGTGCGGATATTATTCCGGCGCAGATACTGCCTGAAGTCCTCGAGCACCTTCGCGCCAGGCTCGAAGGACCGACGGATCCGCTCGTGCAGGGTTAAATAATTGGACGCGAAGCTCGTAAAATTTCCTCCTGCGCTGAGGAAACTCATCCAAGGGTCGAGCGCCACGTCCGGAATAGGGACGTCCGGCGTGATGCCTCCGCCCCCGGTGAGCGGCCGTCCGTCGTCGGTGTGAAATTGGGTTGGCTCACCGAGTCCCAACTTCCCCGCCTCGAGAGCCGTTCCCGGTAGCGGTCGCTGAATGGATCGCCCGCTGGGCGTGAAGTACTGCGCCGTCACAAGAGCCATCCCCGTTTTGTCCGGCAACGGAAAGATGGATTGCACGAGTCCCTTTCCAAACGTCGGCTCGCCGGCAATGACGGCCCGGTCGTGTTCTTCGAGCGCCGCTGTCAGCACTTCCGCCGCGCTGGCGGTCCCGCCGTTGACCAGCACAACCATCGGAAACGTGTACTCGGCGGGCGCCGGGAGACTTCGGTAGGTCTTCTCTTTCACCGCTCGGCCCCGCACGGTCAGAACTACCTGGCCAGGTTTCAGGAAGAGGCTGGCCACGCGAATGGCGGATTCCACCAAGCCGCCGTGATTGTCGCGCAAGTCGAGCAGCAGGCCCTTCAGGTTTGCGCCGCCCAACTGCTGGATGGCGTTATAAACCTCCTCGGGCGTGTTCCCTTCAAAGCCGGAGATGTGGACATAACCGATGTTCGCCCTGGCAAACTTGAACGAGAGGTCCACGGTGGGCAATGCCACCTCCGCCGGCCGGAGTTCAAAATCCTGCGCCACGTAATGGCCGGGGTGAATCACGCCCAGCCGCACGGGATGCGACCGCGCCCGGCGCAGCAATTGGACGAGCGAGGGGAAACTGAGACTGTCCACTCTTTGGCCGTTGACTTCAACGATTCGATCGCCCGGACCCAGCCCGGCCCGCCAGGAAGGAGAGCCGCGAGCCGTCTCCAGCACCAGAACCTTGCCCGGCGTGACGTAAAGGATCGAGCCGAAGCCCAGCGCCTCGCCGCGCGCCTGCTGTTGTAACATCGTGAATTGCTGCCGGTCGAAGAAAGCGGAAAAAGGGTCGAGTGTCTCCAGCATTCCGCGGATGCCGCCGTCAAAGATGATAGGGTCGGGATTGAGGCGATCGGAGACGTGCTCTTCGACCAGCGCGTAAACCCTCGCAAATTTGAGGCCCGCTTCGGTCACGGGATCGGAAGGCGCGCCGCCCTGGCCGGGTGAGATGGCGGGGGTCACTGACAGGCAGGCTGTCATCCAGAGAATCTGCAAGCGAGAAAAATGCTGCCTCACTCTCATCGCGCCAGGCTTCAGTATAACGTAGATGCAAAATCCCCGAGTAAGGCCGGATGGCCGGCGCTTGAGCTCGGCAGGGTGTGAGGGCCGCGCCGTGCCGCGCCGAGCCCCGCCCCGGCTGCCTCACTTCGCTGATCCCTCGACGCCAGTTGTGGTAATGTTTTGGGTTTGAGACTTTGCGTTTCTTTGATCGGGCGCGCTTCAGCTCCGGCCCGCTCGAAGGGGGCGGCGGTGAACCTCCAAGACGTTGCCAAGAAAGCTCGCGTCTCCATTGCCACCGTGTCACGCGTCCTGAACAACGCGGGGCCGGTCAAGAATTCCACGCGCGCCCGGGTGCTGAAGATAGTCGAGGAGCTCAAATACCATCCCAATCTCTACGCGCGCACGCTGGCCGGGGGCAAAAGCCGAACCTTGGGCGTGATCGTTTCCAACCTTGAAAATCCGTTTTTCCTCGACATTTTCCGAGCCATCGAGTCCGACGCTCACCAGCACGGCTACGAGGTGTTGGTGGCGAACACCGACTACTGTGCCCGACAACTGGTCTCGGACGTTCACTTGATGATGGGGCGGCGCGTGACCGGTCTTGCCGCCATTGTTTCGGAGATGGAGCCGGCCCTGATGAAGGAGCTCAGCGAGGCCAATCTGCCGGTGGTCTTCTACGACGTGGGGACGGCGGGCCGAAACATCTCCAACATCAAGGTGAACTATCCCAAGGGGATTCAGAAAACGGTCGAGTACCTTCACTCACTCGGCCACCGGCGAATGGGTTTTGTCGGGCACCATACGGAACTCGATCCTCTTCTCGACCGGAAGAAGTCCTTCATCGAGGCCATGAAGCGCTGCTCCGGCCATGTCGAGTACGGCACCGCAGCCGATCGGGATGGCCCGGCTGGCGGGCAGCAGGCCACGCGGCAACTTTTGGAGACTGGCCTCCGACCCACCGCCATCATCGCGGTGAATGATTTCATGGCTCTCGGAGTGCTCAGAGAGCTTCGTGAAAATAATCTGCGGGTTCCGCAGGATGTTTCCGTCACCGGCTACGACAACATCCGCCTTTCGGAGTTCGCCGTCCCGCCGCTCACCACCGTCAACATCCCCCGCGCTGAAATCGGCCACCTGGCCTTCAACGCTCTCGTCCCGGAGGGCGATGACGTCCATGCTCAGGGCCGGGAGTTCCGCATCACTCCGGAGCTGGTAATCCGCGAATCCACCGCTCCCCCGCGAAGCTCGACGTAAAGCTTTCATCCGCGCAGCATCGCGCTCCGAGCGTCCCGCGCTGCCCTTATGCAGAAAGGCCCCGGAGCGTCCGCTCCGGGGCCTTTCATCTGCGCGATGAGTTTGGCCTTGAAAGGCCTTACTCGTTATTCTTGATAACTCGCAGCGATGGCATCGGTCGCTCCCAGAGGATGTGCGCGTCCGCGGCATCGTGCGGGAAGTAAGGCGTCGAGCGTTTGTTGTCGGGCATGAGCACCACGTCCACGCGACGGTTGTTGGCCAAAACGTCGTCGTACCAGAAACGCATCTTCGCTGGCGCCTGGGGATTCTTGGCTTCCAAGGCTTTGACGTCGTCCAAGCTGAGCTCCTTGGTCTTCCCGTAAGCCTTGACGGTGATCGCGTCGGCCGGAACGCCTTGCGAGACCAAGTAGCTCTTCACGGCCTCGCCGCGGCGCTCGGAGAGAATCTGGTTGTAATGGAGCGGACCACGAACGTCCGCGTGAGCTTCCAGGATCAAGCTCGCGTTCGGGTTGTCATTGTGATAGGCGATAAAGGTCGAGGCCAGCTTGTTGAGAGCATCCCTTTGGCTATTGAGCAATCCGTCATGCGGATGGGCTGGCGAAGGCCAGTTGGTGGGGAAGAAGATGCTGCTGAGGGCGACCTCATGGTGAGCTGCCTCGATCAGGCCCGTGATGTGGACGGTAGCGGTTTCGGTTGCCGAGCCGCCGCAAGCATTCGACGCCGTCAGGGTGTAAGTATCCGTTTCATCAACTGGCCCTGGGGTCGTCTGCTTGGGGGTGGGGGTAATGGTTCGGCTCCCGCTTGTCTCCACCGTCCCGATCGGGTCAATGCTGACCGTCTGGGCATTGGAGGTGGACCAAGTGAGTGTGGCTGAACCTTGCTCGACGACCTTGCTGCCGACCTTGTGGTATCGGACTTCGCTCGGCTCGATGGTTATGGACGCCTGGATAGCCTTATCCACACTCACCGTGGAGCTGGACTTTACCACGCCGCCCGGTCCTGAAGCCGTGAAGTCGTAGGTCGTCGTCTCTTTCGGCGAAACCGACTGACTGCCCGAGGGCGCTACTTTGCCCACCTCGCTGATCTCAGTCGCCACCGCATCGCTCGATGACCAAGTTAGCTGGCTCGATCCTCCGCACTTGATGCTCGTAGGGTTGGCAGAAAATTCCCCCTTGACCGGAGCCACAGCGACAGTGGCGCTGGCACGGCCTGCCTTGAAGCGCGGCAAGGAGGTGACCTTCTTGCCTTCCGGCCAAGCCTGAGTCGTGGTAGAGCCGTTTTGGTTCACATGCACGATCGTCATTTCGTTCGGATGCACCGTCACGTCGCCGGACCAGATCGTCTGTCCCCACCACGTGATGGTCATGTGCTGAGTGCCGGGAGGCATGACGAGTTGCTCCTTGCCCGTCAAAAACTCGTGGTCGAATTCATCCACATGCCCCACAAAATAGGCCGGCGTGCTCCCGTTCATCAGCACGGCAGCGTGGGGCGGAGCCCCCTTGATCTCGATCGCGCCCCAAGGAGGCGAAACGGGACCACCTTGGCGCTGCAGGTCAACCTTCAGGTTCGTTACCTTGCCGGCCCGCAGGTCAACCTTTTGAGTCGAAGTCTTATAACCGTAATTGTGGACGGATACCGTGTGTTCACCAGGGGAAAGCCAAATCGTGCAAAGATGGGCCATGGTGCAGTTCCCTTCTTTCAGAGCTGCGCCATCTACGAAGACGTAAGCTTGCGACGGACTAACTTGGATCCTCAGTTTCCCACGGGCACCCCGAGAATAGGCCGGAGGAACTGTGCCGAGCAGGAGCAGGGTCGCGAGTCCGACAAGGAGCAATGAGCTGCGTCGCGAATTCATTCGATGTACCTCCCTCAATCTTTCTTCACTGGTGCTTAAGGACAAAACGAGCTTAGCATTGACCCAGGGGAAAAAACACCAACTTCCAAGGTGGTAGCTTAGCAAGACGCTCGCCATATGTCAATGAGATTAACGCGCAATAAATACAAGCGATAGTCATAGGAAGGCATCTCGCAGCCCTGTGAATTTTTTACACGCCTCGCCGAGGTTTTGCCACCGCGGCCCTCGCCCATGCATGCTCTGCGAACATGCAGTTCGACGATGTTCCGCGAGCGCACAGGAGCAGTTTGCCGGAGAGGAGTTTAACGAAACGCTCAGCAAATTCAGTGCTCACAATGCTTCGTCGAATTTCCAGGATGGTGAATTCGAGCCCGGCTTTGGATTCTCTTGGCTTTCGTGCCGTTCTCCCGCAGTAATTACGTGAGCTGCATAGCCTGTCGGCGTTGCCGTCGTGCATCGTCTCCAACTGCTTCCTTCCAACCCCGCAGTCATGGATGTAAACTTCGAATCCGGCGGCAGGCGCATCCGCAGGCATCGCAATTCAGAGCGAACCGGAACCGTGACAGCGAAAAATGCGATAATAGTTTGTTTCGTTCAGAATGATGGTTGACACGACCGCCATGTGACAGTACGATTACCGGAGAATTAATAGTTGCCTAGGAACCACTATGGAGGCTCTTACAACCACTTACGCCACGCAGCGCCGCTGGCCTCGGGCAAGGGCAAACGTTCCCGTCAGGCTCGCCCTCGAATACCGCGGACAGACAATCTTGCGCGACTCAACCGTGTTGGACCTTTCGAATCGAGGTATCCGTGTTCTCGCCGGCCCGGAGTTTACGCCGGGGCTGATTGTGCGGGTGATTCCCAACGAAGGGGCGGACTTCGCGGAAAAGGCGCGCGTCGTTTGGATTGGCCCCGCGGCCTCCTCATCTGAACGGCAAGCAGGGCTGGAGTTTTTAGACCCTCACCCCAAGCCGGCTTAGCTTTGCCGCCTGGCAAGCCGCCAGCAGGATTCTCCGCTCAGGAGATTGAAACCCCAGCCAGCCTGCGAGAGTCTTGTGTAGTATCATCGCTTGTCTCTAGTTCAGAAGGAGCGGTGATGGCCGAAAAGGTGACGAAGAGCGAGAAGGAATGGAAGGCCGCGCTCACGCCGGAACAATTTCAAGTGACCCGCCAAAAAGGGACGGAACCTCCATTCACCGGCCGCTATTGGGACCAGCATGACCGCGGCGTTTACCGCTGCGTCTGCTGCGGCAGCGAGCTTTTCAGTTCCGAAGCCAAATTCGATTCGGGAACAGGCTGGCCGAGCTTTTGGGCGCCGCTCCACTCCGACCGTATTTCGGTCGAAACCGACCTGAGCCACATGATGGAACGCGCCGAAGTGCTTTGCGCCCACTGCGACGCTCACTTGGGCCATCTTTTTCCGGACGGCCCCAGGCCAACCGGAATTCGGTACTGCATCAACTCGGCGGCATTAAAGTTCGATCCCGCCGAATAGTCGGTCTTCCAGAGGGACAGCAAAACCCGAAACGCTCATCCGTTGTGTATCCGAATTCCTAGGGTCGAACATAGGCCGCGCCACAAGCGAACGTGCCTTCTACCGTCTTTTCACAGTGGACAATTCGTATGGCGCAGAAGACGCTGCCTTGGACGGGAGCGTAGGGTACGGCTGCCTCCATGAGGGTCCCGACGTCATAGTGCTTTCGGCTCACGAAGCCGAAACCGCCCCGTGAAATACCGGTCGTGTCAACGATTTCCTCGCCGAATTGGCAATGACGCAGGCAGACCGCCATACGTAGCCGGACTCGCCGCTCTTGGCGCTCATCCCGAATCCGAAGCGGCCCTGGCAGCTCAGCCTCGAGGCTGGTCGCCTGCGGCTCCGACGGGTCCCAGCCGCTCGCCAACGCCGGCCGCCAGATGGTCGCGTCTCCACAGCGGGCGCAGCGGAGGGAAAGCCTTCGGCTGGCTTCAAAGACCTCGGCCTCGGACGCGTCCAAGTAGGCAACTTTGCGCGAGCGACAGGCTGCGCATTCGAGGAACACGCGCGCGGCCGCCCGCTCGGCTTCGGTCAGTTCCGGAAACTCGATGCCCCAGGGGTTTGCCGCATCCTCCAGGAAGGCGATGCCGTAATGATAACCCTCGGGCAGTTTCTGAATCTGCCCGACCACCCTGGCGGCGGCTTCCTTCCCCGTCGTCTTGCAAAGAATGGTCACCTCCTGGTCGGAGAT
>JAKAWO010000077.1 GCA_021827255.1 Acidobacteriota bacterium
CCTTTTCATGCTGGGCTCCGTGTACGACGGGGAAAAGAAATATGACCTGGCGGAGCAGACCTTCAAGAAGGTTCTGAAGCAGGATCCTTTGAATGACGAGGCCGACAATTATCTCGGCTACATGTTGGCGGACCGCGGCGTCCGCTTGCAGGAGTCGCTCGAATATATCAAGAAGGCCGTGGCCCTGAAGCCTAACAATGGAGCCTATCTGGATAGCCTCGGCTGGGCTTACTATAAGCTCAAGCGCTATGACCGGGCCCGCGCGCCGCTTGAGAAGGCCGTTCATTTGATGTCGGACGACCCCACCATCCGCATGCACATGGGCTACGTCTATCTGAAGCTGGGCATGAAAGCGCAAGCGCGGGACGAGTGGGAAAAGGCGCTCCAGTTCTGGCATCATTCGCTCTCCAGCGATTTCAGCCCCAAAGACGCCTCCAAGTTGCGCAAGGAGCTTCGCACGCTGAACGCCGCGTTAGGGAAGAAGAAGCCGGCGGGGAATCAGAATTAGCTCCCGCCGCTGGAGGGCGCGGCCGCCGCGATTCCATCCCCTTGAGCCGCTCGGTTCGAATCCGCGCCTTTGCCAAGATTAACCTGAATCTGAAAGTGCTCGGCCCGCGCCCGGACGGCTATCACGAGCTGCGCACCGTTTATCAAACCATCACGCTCGCTGACCGGCTGGAGGTGCGGCTGGCGCCCGGCTCGACGGCCGTCCAGGTCGAGTGCGACAACCCGCAAATTCCCTCCGGCCCCGACAATCTGGTCTATCGCGCGGCGATCGCCTGGAGACGCGCCCGCCGCGATCGCTCAGCGATCCAGATCCGGCTGGCGAAACGAATTCCCGCTGGCGCCGGCCTGGGGGGTGGAAGCAGTGACGCAGCCGTCACGCTGCTGGCCCTCGAGCGGCTGACGGGGGACCGGCTGGACTTAAAGGCGCGTCTCGAGATCGCCGCTGGGCTCGGCAGTGACGTTCCCCTTTTCCTTTTGGGCGGACGCGTCCTCGGTTGCGGCCGAGGCGAGGAAGTTTATCCCTTACTCGACTTGCCATCTCGCTTCTGCCTGGTCGCTTTTCCGGGATTCAGCGTCAATACCAGGGAAGCGTTTCGGCAGTTCAGTTCGGGATTGACGCCTCTCAAAAGCGGGTCTAGAATAGGAAAGTTTGGCGCGCGGCCACTGTTTCCTATGATGGAATGGGAACCGGCCGAAAACGACTTCGAGCCGATCGTTTTCGCGAAGTGGCCAGAGCTGGCGAGCTTGAAGCGCCGGTTCATCCAGGCCGGAGCCGAAACTGCTTTGCTGACCGGAAGCGGGTCAGCGCTCTACGCTGTTTTCGATTCCGCCGAACAATTGCTCCGTGCCCGTCAGCACATTCCACCGGGCTGGAAGGTTTTTCGGGCTCGAACACTGTCGCGCGCCGGTTATTGGCGGCAGCTATTTGAGTCCTGAGCGGCAAAAAGGTCCCCTGGGCCGTTCCTTCCGCGGGAGGCCGGCGCGCGCTTGGGAGGTCGTCCAGTGGTAGGACACATGCCTTTGGAGCATGGAACCCTGGTTCGAATCCAGGCCTCCCAGCCAAGTTCGTGGAGAGTTCGAGCGTGAGGGTTTTGCGAATGCGAGGCCGAACCGGCCATGCCATCAAAATTTTTACCGGCAACGCTCATCCGGCGTTGGCGCATGAGATATGCGACTGGCTACGAGTTCCGGTGGGCCAGATGCGGGTGGACCGCTTTCCAGACGGCGAGGTCCGGTTACAGATTCGGGAGAACGTTCGCGGCGCTGACGTGTTCGTTATTCAGCCGACCTGCCGGCCGGTGAACGAAAATTTAATGGAACTTCTCATCATCCTGGACGCGCTTCGGCGCGCTTCGGCTTACCGCATCACCGCCGTCATGCCCTATTACGGGTACGCTCGCCAGGACCGCAAAGACCGTCCGCGCGTGCCCATCTCCGCCAAGCTCGTCGCCGACCTGCTGACCTCGGCGGGCGCCGACCGGGTTCTCGCCCTCGACCTGCACGTCGGACAGATTCAGGGGTATTTCGATATTCCGGTAGATCACCTTTACGCCACGCCGGTGACGGTAGCCTATTTCCGAAAGTTGCGGCTGAAGAATTTGGTCGTGGTGTCGCCCGACCCAGGCGGAGTGGAGCGAGCGCGCGCTTTTGCCAAGCGTTTGCGGGTGCCGTTGGCGATTATTGATAAGCGCCGCGAGGATGCCCATGTGGTCGAGGTGTTCAACGTCATTGGCGACGTCGCGGGCAAGACCTGTCTGATTGTGGACGATTTAATTGATACCGGCGGCACGCTCGCCAAGGGCTCGGTGGCGCTGCTGGACAAAGGGGCGAAAAAAATTTTCGCCTGTTGCACCCACGGTGTTTTTGCCGACGACGCCGTCCGAACCCTGGGTGAAGCGCCCATCGAGCAGGTGGTGGCGACGAACTCGATTCCACTCACCCCGGAAGCGCAAAAGTGCCCGCGCATCAAGGTGTTGAGCGTGGCCGGACTGCTGGCCGAGGCCATCCAATCCATTTATGAGGAAACCTCGGTGAGCAAGCTGTTCATTTAAGGGGCGGTTCCGACCGTTCTCGGAAAACGGGGCCGCGCGAGCGCGCGGCGGTCGAGGAGCATGCGAGTATGAGTGAAGGCTTAACGGTCCAAGCCGAGCCCCGGCAGGGGTTTGGGAAGAACAATAATCGGCGGCTGCGCCGCTCGGGGAAGATTCCGGCCGTGGTCTATGGCGGAGGCGGGCCGGCCATTCCTCTCACCCTGGATCCCAAGACGGTCGTCCGCATCCTTCACTCCGAGGCCGGCCATAACGCCATCTTCACCCTGCAAGTGGAAGGCAAAGCGCCGGCTCGGGTGATGCTGCGCGATTGGCAGTGGGAACCGCTGCGTGGGGATCTTCTCCACGTGGATATGGTCCGCGTCGCGCTAGACGCCAAACTCAAGCTCCGCGTTCCCATCCACGTCACCGGCGAGCCCCAGGGTGTCAAGGTGCAAGACGGCATTTTTGAGCTGGTCTTGCGCGAAGTCGAAATCGAGTGTTTGCCCGAAGATATCCCCGACCACATTACCGTGGATGTCTCGGGACTAATGATCGGCAAGAGCGTTCGCGTTTCTGAACTGCCGGTGAGCGGGAAAGTGAAGGTTCTGAGCGACGCGGAGCGCGTGGTGGCTCACGTCATCGCTCCGCGGGTCGAGGAGGAGAAGCCGACCATCGAAGCCCCTGAGGCCGCTCCGGCTGAGCCTGAGCTGATTCGCAAGCGTAAGCCCGAGGAAGAAGAAGCGGAGGCCGAGGGCGGGGGCGAAAAGGAAGGCAAGCGCGAAGCACGGAAAGAAGGCGGCAAAGAATCCTGAGAGCTGGCCTCGAGGGGGATGGGCCTGGCGTCTGGAAGTGAAGTTTCAGCCTTGGATTTTGCGCGGATCCCGTGAAGCTGATTGTCGGCTTGGGCAACCCCGGTTATGAGTATTACCTGACGCCCCACAATATCGGCTTCATGGCTGTTGATCGGCTGGCGGAAATCTGCGGCGTGGATGTTTCCCGCCGGCAAGCGCAAGCGCTGGTGGCGGAAACTCAGTTGGAGGGCGAGCCGGTTCTGCTCGCCAAGCCGCAGACTTTCGTCAATCTGAGCGGCCTGGCGGTTGCCCGTCTGCTCGAGGCCCGCCAGTTGACGGAACGCGACCTGATGGTTTTGGTGGACGATGTGAATCTTCCTCTGGGCGCGCTTCGCATTCGCGCCCAAGGAAGCGCCGGTGGGCATAACGGCCTTAAATCTATCCTCGGCGCGCTCGGCTCGGAGGGCTTCTTGCGAGTGCGCATGGGAGTGGGGCCGGATCAACCTCCGGAAGATCTGGTGTCCTACGTCTTGAGGCCGTTCGGCGAGCCCGACCTCGAGGCCGTCGCGGGATTGGTGGACCAGGCCGTCGAAGCTGCCCGCGTGATTTTGAGGGAAGGCCCGCAGAAAGCCATGACGCGGTTTAACCGACGGGTTCTTTCCGAGGAGTCGTGAGGTTTTATGGCGAACTATGAGCTGATGTTGATCGCTCGGCCCGACGCGGCCGAAGAAGAAACGGACAAGCTGCTGGCGCAGATGGAAGGCGTGGTGACCTCGAGCGGCGGGAAGGTGGGAAAGGTAGAAAAGATGGGCAGGCGCCGCCTAGCCTACCGCGTCCGCAAGCAGCGCGAGGGGTTCTACGTATTGTTCCCCTTTGAGGGGGGCGGCGACACCGTCCGCGAACTCGAACGCCGCCTGAAAGTGGCCGACTCGATCGTCAAATTCATGACCGTCCGCATGGACGAGGAGATTCAGCGGGCCGAAAAATTCAAGACCCGCCTATCCCGGCAGGAAACAAAGCGCCCCAAGCCCAAGGCGGCTTCGGCTGGCGCCCCGGAAGTCGAAGCACCGGCCCGCGAGGGCCAGGCAAGGAGCGAATGACCTATGGAAACTCAGCGAACCCCTTCGGAAAGCTCCGAGCGCCGTCCGCGCCGGGAAGGCGGACCGGGCGGCGGCCGCCGTCAGTTCTTCCGCCGCCGCAAAGTCTGCAAATTCTGCGAGCAAAAGATCGGCGTCATTGACTACAAAGATGTGAAGCTGATTGGTGAGTTTGTTTCTGAGCGCGGCAAGATTTTACCCCGGCGCCTGACGGGAACTTGCTCCCGCCACCAACACGTGCTCACCGTGGCCATCAAGAGGGCGCGGAACATCGCGCTCCTGCCTTTTGCTTCAGAGCTGTAGCGTCGAGGCCGCTGGCGCGTTGCGCAGACGGAGCGCCTTCGTCACAAGGGAGTTGTCTTATGGAAGTCATTTTACTTCAGAATCTCGATAAGCTCGGCGCTCGAGGCCAAGTTGTCCAGGTTGCGGACGGTTACGGCCGCAATTATCTTCTTCCGCAAAAGCTGGCGGTCGCCGCCACGCCCCAGAACCGAAAGTGGGTGGATCAGCAACGCGTGAAGTTTCTCAAGCTGGAGGCCAAAGAAAAGGGCGAGGCGGAGGACCTGGCGAAGCTGCTCGATGGCGTCCAAGTGATCGTGAAGCGCCGCGCCGGCGAAAAGGGCCAGCTCTTTGGCTCGGTCACCTCGATGGACATCGCGGAAGGGCTCGCCAGCCAGGGCTTTAACATAGACCGCCGCAAAATCCATCTCGCCGCGCCCTTGAAAATCCTGGGCGAGTACGACGTGCCCGTCAGGCTCCATCGCGACGTCAGCGTCACCGTCAAGGTCAAGATCGAGGGCGAGATTGAAGCCTCAACCCCGCCGCAGCCCCCCGCCAGCGACGCGGGCGAGCCAAAACCAGAGTAGCCCCCGGCCCGCGCCTCGGTGGCCGCTGCGGAATTTCCACCGCGCCCGCCCGGTCTTCCACAACTTTTTTAAGTGATCCACAGCAATTCCACAGGTCACCCCCACAATCGGCTTGAGGTGGAGCATGGTGGTAGAATAATCATAGTTCGCGCTATGCCCACGACGGAGACACTCGACCGCGTTTTCCCGCACAACCTCGAGGCTGAGCGCGCCCTGCTCGGCTCAGTTCTGCTCGACAACGGCGCTCTCTACGTCAGCCTGGAGCTGGTTTCGAAGGACGATTTTTTTTCTGACAGCCACCGCCTCATTTTCGAAAAGATGCTGGAACTCTCGCAGAAGAGCCGGACGATTGATCTGGTAACGCTGTCGGAGGAGTTGTCGCGCGAGGGCCTGCTTGAGAAGGTGGGCGGGGCGGCTTACGTCGCCGCGCTCACCGACGGCGTCCCCATCGGCGTCTCTTCCACGGTCACCGAATTCGCTCGCATCATCAAGGAAAAGGCACTGGTTCGGCGGCTCATTCACGCTTCGAACAACGTCATTGCTCGCTGCCTGGAAGGCGCGGACGATCCGGAGACTCTCATTGACCTCGCGCAGAGCCAAGTCTTTGACATCGCCGAGCAAAAGACGCAGTCCGGCTTCATGGACGTTTTTCAAATCGTCAAAAGCAGCTTCGGCACGATTGATGTTCTCTTCGACCGCGGCCATCGCATCACCGGCGTCGAGACCGGCTTCGAGGAGCTCGACAACATGACTTCGGGCCTCCAGCCGAGCGAGCTCATTGTCATTGCGGCGCGGCCTTCGCTCGGCAAAACCGCGCTGGCCCTCAACATCGCCGCGCACGTCGCTATCCAGGATCGCAAAAAGGTCGGCGTCTTCTCGCTTGAAATGAGCAAAGAGTCGCTCGCCCTGCGCCTCCTCTGCTCGGAAGCCCGCATTGACAGCCACCGCCTCCGCTCCGGCTTCACTACCCGCGAGGATTGGAGCAAGATGACCCAAGCCCTCGGCCGCCTGGCCGAAGCGCCTCTTTTTATCGAGGACACTCCCGCCCTCAGCATTTTGCAGATTCGCGCCAAGGCGCGGCGGCTCAAGGCCGAAAAAGGTCTCGACCTCGTCATCGTGGACTATCTACAGCTCGTCACCGGCCAGACCCGCTCTGAAAACCGCACTCAGGAGGTCAGCTTCATTTCGCGCGGCTTGAAGAGCATTGCCAAGGAGCTTCGCGTTCCGGTTCTGGCGCTCTCACAATTGAGCCGCGCCCCGGAGCAGCGCCCCGGCCAAAAACCCCAGCTCTCCGACCTGCGCGAGTCCGGCTCCATCGAGCAGGACGCCGACGTCGTCATCTTCATTTTCCGCGAGCGCCGCGCCGCCGAAGAGGCGGAAGACGAAGCCGGCGCGGAAACCAAACTCATCATCGGCAAGCAGCGGAACGGCCCCACGGGCGAAGTCCCGATTGTTTTCTTGAAACCCTTCGTCCGCTTTGAGAACCTTTCCCGCTCGGGCGGCGTGGACGGAACGTAACGGCCGCCAGCTCGTTTTTTTGATTCGTAATTCGCCATTCCTCCTTCATAATTCCTTTCATGCCCGTGATTGCTCCTGCCATCAAGCTGCTGCGCCCCACGTGGGCGGAAATTTCGCTTCCGAAGGTGCGGCGCAATTTCGAGCGGGTCCGCCGATTGGCCGGCTCGCGCAAGGTGATGGCGGTGGTGAAGGCGGACGCTTACGGCCACGGCGCGGTGGCGATTGCCCGGGAGCTGGCAGCGGCGGGCGCGGACGCGCTGGGCGTGGCCACCGTCGAGGAGGCCATCGAGTTACGCGAGGCCGACCTGGAGCCGCCCATCCTGCTGCTGGGCGGGCTTTACATGAGTGATCCCGCTGATCTCATCGAGCACCGCCTCACCCCTTCGGTATCTTCAACGGCTCGGCTGGATACCTACGCCGCCTGCGCCCGCCGTTACGGTCAACCGATTGAGTTTCATCTCAAGCTCGACACCGGCCTCGGCCGCCTCGGCCTGCCGCCCGACCGGGTGCGCGCCTTCGTCGAGCATTACCGCGAGCTCGAAGGCCTGGAGCTCAAAGGCTTCTTCACCCACTTCGCTTCCGCCGAAGATCGCCTGGCCACCCAAACCGACGACCAGCTCGCCTGCTTTGCCCGCGGCCTTGCAGAGCTGCGCTCGATGGGCATCGAGCCGGAATGGATCCATCTCTCGAACAGCGCCGCCCTGGCGACCGAGCGGCATTTCCCGGGCGAGAACCTGGTTCGTATCGGGGCCTTGCTCTACGGTTACTGCGTTCCCATCCTCTCGCTGCCCGGCCAGCCTCCGCCGGACCTTTCCGAATTCGAGCCCATCCTCTCCCTCAAGTCGCGGGTGGTTTTTCTCAAGGATGTCGCGGCCGGCGCTCCGCTAGGCTATGGCGGGGCATTCCACACTCGCCGCCCTTCGCGCATCGCTACCGTTCCCGTCGGTTACGCCGACGGCCTCAGCCGCGCGCTCTCGAATCGCGGCCAGGCCATCATCCGCGACCGCTTGGCCCGCATCGTCGGCGCCATCAGCATGGACCTCAGCCTCCTCGATGTCACCGACATTTCTGGCGTCGAGGTGGGCGATGAAGTGATTCTACTGGGCCGCTCCGAACACTGCTCCATTACCGCGCTTGAAATCGCCGCCCAGCTTGACACCGTCCCCTATGAAGTTTTGTGCTTGATCGGCCGGCGAGTCCCGCGCCTTTACCTCGACTGAAGGCTGATAACCTCGCCCAGCGGCGGATAGCCGCGACCGGGCTTGGTCCGTCGCGGGCTTTTCGTTCAGTTAACCTGAATCCCGCGTCATGAGCGTCGTAAACTTCGTTGCAAATATCGAGCCGAGCGGTCGGACGGTATATCTTGGCACTTACACGCAAACCGCACTAAAAGTGAGGCTTGGATGTAATGGCCCGTGGACCGCGAAATTTGCGCCTCAGCATCGATAGCGTGGGGCTCCCGCAATTCGGCGGCGTGACGCTCGGTGGCCGACTAGTATTACTTTGTTATGTTCTGTCGGCCTGAGGTCCGCGAATGTCAACGGAACCGGCTCTGTCAGTGCAATTTGAGTTTGTCTGGAAGCCGGTGTCGTCCAACTCGTTCCGACGCGCATTTCAAGCGGCTCTGGCTATGAACCTAACAAAGTAATACTAGCTGGATCGGGATAAGGAGGCACCCTTCATCTGATACAGTATATGTGCATCAGAAGCATCTCCTCCTGTCAAGCCAAAAATGAATGCGAATCTGCTCGATGCCGGAGGGGTAAGCAAAAACACCGCGATTGGAGTTGCTTAAGTCGGAAAACAAACCATGAGTGCGGAATCGCTGCGTCATCGTATTTAAGAACAGGAGTACTTAGGTCAATTCCTGGGCAGGACCGGCGACCGAAGGAGAATCCACAGCAGCCCGGCGGTCTGCAAAAAGTAGGTCAGGGCGAGCAGATAGCCAAAGATAAGCGCCGGAATGCTCCAAACCATCCGTGCCTGCGCCCGGTGGATGAAAAACAGGCCGCTGACGCCCATGACGAGCGCGATGGAATAAATAGGTAGGGCGTAAAGCATGGCCCTGTGCGTTAAGCCATGGAGAAAATTCGACGGGCCGAGAAATTGCTGAATGACTTTGCTGGCAGCAAGCTCAAACGCCAAGCTGCCCAGCACCAGGGCAAGGCCGGGCTTCAGACTCCTGCCGCTTGTCGCTCCGGTTTCCGGGTGGTTCTGCATGATGGACACCCTCCTTCGGTTCGGGACGTCCCGGCCTTCGACTCCTACCCTTTGCCTCTGGTGGTGTCGGGACGAATCCGCGCCGCCAGGAACAATGCGCGCTGGCCGCCCCTACATGAGAGCGCCCGAAAGCACGAGCAGGTAAACCGCCATCAGCAGATAGCTGAGGACGAGAGCCGCGACCTTCCAGTTCCGCACCTGCGCTCGGGTTAACTGAACGATGCCCCCGACGGCGAGGGCAATGACGACTGCCATGAACCAGAGAAAATGATGAAGGCCGCCCGGGCCTACCTTCATAGTGCCCGCCCATTGCAGGTATGCGGAGCCAGAAGCCTGCGCGGAAAACATCGCGACGCTTGCAAGCATCCAGACAATTCCCGGCAGCAGGCTCGTGGGACCCTTTCCGCCAGGATCGGTTTTCGGGTCCATAATGGACCGCCTTCTTCAGCTCACCGTCAGCAGGCTTGCGGCTTTTGTGCGCCTGCCGTCGTTCCGTTGGGTCCCCCGACCCCCGGAAAACCGGAATGTGAGCGGAAATCTGATTTGAACCTCGGATTCTATCTGGCCGAACTTATAGCGCCGCTGCCGAGCCATGTCAACGGAAAAAGCAGCGCGGGCCAGACCGCCGCGCCGACAAGCCGGGAATCTCCTTCGCTCGGGAGGTGGAGATTTCGAAGGACAACCAGAAGACTTTTGCCGTCAAAGGACTGGTGGTGATCGAAGACGCGGCCCGGCGGGACCGGACGGAGGCGAAAGGCATGGGCTCGACGGATTGGAACGTAACGGTTCCAGGGAGTCCCGTTTGTGAGGCGAGGATTTCCTTCAAGGCTGCCGCCAGCGCGGCGGTGGCCGAGAAAATCGCGCTGAGTTAGAAGGCGGCGGAATAAACCGCCGGGGAGGCGCTTGAGATGAAAGGAGAAAGCGCCGTCGCGGCCACCAATCCACAAACCGGTCACGGAGCGCCCGCCGGCGCGGCTACCGGGTGTCGTCATGGCGGTAGGCGTCGAGGGACCAGGCGTCGGATTTTTCGTTGTGGCGCAGGATATAGACGCCGTCGTCGTCGGCGCGATGACCGGCGTAACATTCAACCTCAACCTTCATGGCCAAATCCTGCCCAGGCACGGGCGGGTTTCCGAACCCGTCGCTGCCAAGGATTGTAACGCGAGAGGGACGTTCGGGCGTCGTTCGGCCCGAAGCACCGGCGACGGGAAGGAAAAGCCGCAGCGTTTGAGAGCAAACGCGGCGCTACAAAAGCCGGGGCGAAATGCCGGTTCCCAGAGAGCCCGCGAGGGCGAGCGCAATGTCAACGCTGCCGGGTCGGGATGGATGGCAATAAAATTGGAATGGCGCTAGAATCCGACCTTGAGTTGGAGCTTCGCGGAGGCTCAGATGAAACGAAGGAATTTTCTAATGGCAAGCGCCGCGGCGGCAGGAGCGGCGATGGCCCCGAAATTTTCGCTTGGGGCGGCGGGCGCGACGGGCGACGACGGCGGTTTCCGTCCTATTCCGAAAAGGCGGCTGGGAAAAACGGGATGGGATTTGTCCATCATCGGCCTGGGCGGGATCGTCATTATGGGTGCGACGCAGGCTGTCGCCAACAACACCGTGGCGGAGGCGGTGGAGGCGGGAATCAATTACTTTGACGTTGCGCCGAGCTACGGCGACGCGCAGCAACTGCTGGGGCCGGCGCTCAAGCCTTATCGCGACCGCGTGTTTCTGGCGTGCAAGACGGGAAAACGCGATCGGGCGGGCGCGGCGGCGGCGCTGGATGAATCGCTCAAGCACCTTGAGACCGACCACGT
>JAKAWO010000078.1 GCA_021827255.1 Acidobacteriota bacterium
GCAGTTTTGAGCGTCAATCCCAACCTGCTGGTTTTCGTGGAAGGAGTCAATTACGCAGGCGATCTCGCCGGCGTCGGCAGTCTCCCGGAAGTTCTCAAACTGCCAAACCGCGTCGTTTATGAAGCGCACAATTACGGCTTCGATTATTCGGGAAATCCGCTGGCAAATTATAACGACTGGGTGAACCGGATTACTCCGAAGTGGGGTTATCTCGTAACAAGTTCGAATCCGCAACCGCTTTGGATCGGCGAGTTCGGGACCTGCAACACTTCCGACTCTTGCGTGAGCAGCGCCAGCAACTCAGACCTCGGCTTCTGGTTCCAGATCATCACGCGATATATCCAATCGAACAGTCTCGACTGGGCTTACTGGCCCGTCAATGGCACCGACTCGAATTACCCGAACGCCAGCCGAACCTACGGCGAGCTGGAGAATTACGGCATCCTCAACACGACCTGGAACGCTCCGTCGTTGTCATCCCTCTTGAATCAACTGCAAACCTTGATGCCTTGAGGCTCATGGCGTCGAACGGGTCGAGACTGAAGGTCAAACGGTGGGTGGGGCCGAAGGCTTTTCTACAACCGCAGCTCCCGATGGCGGTCAATCCAGTAACCCCAGGCGGGGATCAGCCACAACCCGAGTGCCATGGCTTCGAGCGCGCGGCGGCTCGGCGGCGGCGGGCCGAACATGCTTCCCAAGTAGAGGACGACGATGACTGCGATCAGCGACCAGAAGGTCCAGTCGCCCACGGTGTCTCGCGGCCGCGTGGCCCTCAGATAGAGATAAATCCCGCCCGCCAGCATGGCTCCCTCCACCAAGATGGTTCCGGGGCGCGAGTTCCATAACCCCAAACCCACCTCCACCTGACCGCCCGGATAAAACGGCAAGTCGGGCCGGTGGCTGATCGCGTCTAGAATCCAATGGCTCATCACGCAGACCCAGATCCAATAAGCTCCGCGGTCGTCCTTCTTCGCCAAATAATAGACGCCGGCAACGAGCGACGCCCAGCCTATGTCGGCGAGCAGGCTGTGCGATAGCGGATAGGAAACAAAGTCGAGCGGCGAAACGGCTGTGAAGCCGGGCACGATGTAAACTCGTTCGAGACCAAGGGCGAGAAAGATAGGCCAGAGAAGGTTCGGCAACTCGACCGCCAGCAGCAACGTTCCTAGCGACGGCTTCCGCGACGGCTTCTTCGCTGCCAATCCAACCGCGACATGTCCCAGAAACATCTTCTATCCTCCCACCGCGAAACGCTCCAGTTTACATCTCTCCGACCGTCATCCAATGGACATTTTGAAGATCGAGCGGCAAAGCCTCCCTTGCTTTCGTGGTTCATTTGCCGGAATTCCGCTGGCCTTTCGCGGGTGAGTTTGGTTAATATCGCGTTTCTTGCTAGTGGACTTTGCTGTCGGATCAAGCCCATGGCGAAAGGAGGATGATCGTGGAACGCGACAAAGAGAAAAGTTCAGTCTCCAGGCGAGAATTTCTGAAGGATACGGTTTTGGCCGGAGCGGGCGCGGCTACGCTCGGCGGGCTCACGCCAGCGCGCGTGCTTGGCGCCAACGACCGCATCCGGATCGGTGTTTTGGGCAGCGGCGAGCGCGCCCAATACCTGGCCTCGATCTTCGTCAAGCAGCCTTCCGCCGAAATCGTAACCGTGTGCGATGTCTATACACCGCACCGCCACGCGGGGCTCAAGATCGCTGGCCGCAACGCCACCGGCGCGCTCGATTACCGCGCCGTGCTCGACCGCAAGGACATTGATGCGGTCATTATCGGAGCGCCCGACCACTGGCACAAGACCATGCTGGTGGATGCCGTCCAGGCGGGCAAGGACGCTTACTGCGAGAAACCCATCATCCATTCAATTCCCGAAGGCGCGGAAATCTTGCGCGTTGTCCAGCAGAGCCGCCGCGTTGTCCAGACCGGCACCCAGCAGCGAAGCTGGCCGCATTACATCCTCGGGAAACATTTGGTGGATTCCGGCGCGTTGGGCAAGGTGACCTTCGTTCACACGTATTGGTACCAGAATTACTATCGCGGCTCCGGTTGGAACGGAAGGTTCAAGGTGAATGAGGCTGAGCTCGATTGGAAGCTCTGGCTCGGTGACGCGCCCGAGCAACCTTTCACATCCGAGAAATATGTGTGGTGGCGCTTCTACTGGGACTTCGGCGGCGGCATCCTGACCGATTTGCTCACGCATTGGATCGACGTCATCCAATGGTATCTGGACCAGCCCGCCCCCAAGACCGCGACGACAACTGGCGACCTTTATCTGATGAATTGGCAGTGCCCGGACACCATCACCGCCGTTTATGAATACCCCGGCAACTTCATGGTCAGCTTCACCGGCGCTCTGGCCGATGGGGTGGACGATGGCGGAATCGTCTTCCGCGGAACGAAGGCCGTGCTCAAGGTCAATCGAACGCGGTTGGCCGTGTATCCCCAAGGGCAGCCTTGGGAGCCAGGCAAGCAGCACCCCAAGCCGGAAATCCTGGCCGAATCGCTCCAGGACGGAACGATCAATCACATTCAGAATTTCCTCGAGTGTGTGCGAACTCGGAGAACTCCCAACGCGCCCGTCGAGGTCGGTTTTGAGGCGGCGCGCGCTTCTTGGATCGGTAATCTCGCTTTCAAGGCCGGAAAGAAATTAGAGTGGGACGCCGCTACCCGGAAATTAATTCCAGCCTGATATCTGATAGTTGCGAAACTTCTGGCCGCCCCCAAGGAGACGGCCCTAAGCTTACGGAGGGATGGCATGCTCCCGACGGGGCGTTCGTCACCGCGGCTTCCGATCGGAACTGTAAGCCGGAGACTTGACCCCGCTACTTCTTAAACAGATTTTCAAAGGCGGCTCGAGCGTCCATCGGCTTGGAAGATGAGGTCTCGCGCTCCACGGTAGTTCGCGGCGCAAAAAAGGAGCACTCGTTCCGCGCTTCCTTGCGAGGAATGCGGGCCGTAATGGGGCGCGTGCATTCGAAGCGGCTCGAAGGGTCAAAGAAGGCGCACTGCTTGCAACTGTGAAGCTCGGCGCCGCATCGCGGGCATTTACCCTGTGGAGCTACTCCCGCCGGAAGGATCTCAGCGCACGACGCGCACCGCCAAACGGACCGCCGGCCTGGTAGGGCGGGAGTCTTGGGGCCGAAAAGCTCCGCCTTCTTCGCAGGACGGCTCTCGCGCTCTGGGCGGTCGGAGTCCATGTAGCCTTTTTGCCGGTACTTTCGATCCATTAGGGCCTTTCCCTAAACAATTCTTAATTCACTCGGGAAATGATCGGGATAACCTCATAATACCTTCGCGAAAGGTTTCAGCCAAGAGGAAAATTACGGTGGGCGCTGGCAGGTGGGGCGCCGGGCGATCAGGCGTCGTGCCGGGGATAAACCAGAGTCCATTCCGGCTCCCAGAATACATAGACGTTGGCGCCAGGCGCGCGGTCCGAACGGAACGTTGAATCTGTGAGACTTGCTTCGCGCACGATCAGCCGGGTTCCATTCCCAAACTCAACGATTGAACGCCGAGTTCCGCCCTCGTAAAAGGTTTCGACGATTACGCCGCGCAAAAGGTTTCGTGGGGGCGAGGGTGGAATCGCTTTGGAAATCTGAAGCCGCTCGGGCCGCACCGAGATGCTGGCTGCAGTGGGGGGTTCGCTCTCACCCCGCGCAGCGCTCCAGAGGATCTCGCTCGCAGTTGTCTTGAACTGCCACTCGCCGTGCTCGCGTCCTACGAAAGAAACATCCAGAAAACTCTCGACGCCCGTGAATTCGGCCACGAAACGGGTCCGCGGCGCCTCATAGACTTCCGCGCCGGGGCCGACTTGTTCGAGCCGCCCGCGGTGGATGACGGCCACGCGGTCTGACATGACAAGAGCCTCTCCTTGATCGTGGGTTACAAATATAAAGGTAATACCCAGCCGCTGGCGCAAGCGGCGAAGCTCAAGCTGCATCTGCTGGCGCAGCTTTTCATCCATCGCGCCGAGCGGCTCGTCGAGGAGCAGGACGGCGGGTTCGAGCACCAGCGCTCGCGCCAGCGCCACACGTTGCATTTCTCCGCCACTCAACTGACGCGGGAGCCGCTCTTCCTTGCCGGGCAGATCCACAAGCTCAAGGGCCGCGCGAACTTTGCGGCGGATGTCCCGCTGCGGAAGCCTTCGCTCCTCCAGCCCGAAGGCGACGTTGCGGAAAACGTTCAGATGCGGGAAAAGCGCGTAATGTTGGAAGACGGTGTTCACGTTGCGCTGGTAGGGAGCGAGCGAGATGGCATCACGCCCTTCCAGCAGAATTTGGCCTGACTGTGGCTGCTCGAAACCGGCGATCAGGCGCAGGGCCGTTGTCTTGCCGCTGCCGCTCGGGCCCAGCAACGTCAGGAACTCTCCGCGCTCGATCCCAAGCGAAAAGTCTTCAAGCGCCACGTGCTCGCCGTAACGCTTGGTGACGTTGCGAAGCTCGACGATCAAATCCATGCGCTAGCGCTGGCGCGTTCGAGCCAGGCGAAATGGGCTCTATTCTATCCCAATCTTTGTGTCGGCAAGGAGCGAGTGCAGAACTTGCCGGCATGGAAAGGACCGTTAGCGTTGGCAAAATGGGCGACAGTGTAACTATTACGCGCTGAGTCCAAAAGAAACACAATGGCCAACCAAATTGAAATTAATGATGGCCAATATCATTGTAACTAATTGATAATACATGCCTTATAAAAATAGATGATTTTTTGTCCCAAACGTCCCATTTGTCCCATTGGGAGCGGTTTGGGGGCGGAGCTAGCCTAGTGTGCTAGGCTAGGCAGCGCCAACGGCTTGCCAGGGCGCTCGCCCGTCCCGTGGGAGCCGGGCCGCAAGGCGCTGGGGCGACGAAGGGCCTGGGGTTGTCAAATTATCTGCGGGAGGGCGGCACGAGCCACGGGCGCGAGGCCGGGCTGGACGACTCGCCGCCGAGCGTTTTGCCTGCATCTTGGCTTACGCGGCGCGGCGGTTAGGCCGGAATGCTCTTTGCGGCCGAAGGCTCGGCGATAGTCAGGATTCGCAAGGGCGGAAGCGGCTGGGAAAATCTATAGGCTCGTGGGGACTGGATGAGACAGGTTTAGAGGCTCGCCCCGCCCATCGTGTGCGCGGCGCGCTTCACGTTGCCCTGAAGAGAGCTGATCAGCCCCAATTCGCCCGTGGCGCAATTGGCCCATTCTTTCTCGCCGAGCTTTTCGGCAAGACTTCGCGCCTGCGTCCAGTCGCGCGGTCGCTAAAAATAGAATTTGAGGGCGAACTGAATTTCGCGCGGAGCGCCCACCGTGCCGGTGATCCTCCCAAACGTGCTCGGGTCGGTAAAGTTTGTGAAGGAGGGGTTCGCGAAGCTCGGGGTATTGGTCAGGTTAAAGAATTCGGCCCGAAATTGAAGATGGGTGCTCTCCGTTGTCCGCACGTTCTTAAACAGGGAGAAATCGAGATCGTAGAAAGCGGATCCCGTCACCTGAGTTCCCGCGCCCCCAAGCGGGGCGAAGTCTGTTTGGCCAATGGCCGTCGCCACCGGCGGGTTCGTGAACGCGGCCGGGTTGAGAAAATGAGCCGGCGTCTGCTGGCCTTGGTAGGGATTCTGCCCGGGCACGAGCAACGCATTGCAGCCCAATCCCTGAGTCGTCGAGATGGTGCAGCCGATCGTGAACGGCTCTCCGTCCTGGACCGTGGCGATCCAGTTGGTTGACCAGCCCCCCAGCACGTCGTTCACGGCGCCGGGTTCGTCCAGGAAGCGCCGGCCTTGGCCGAACGGAAGCGCATAGACGCCGCTGAAATGGAAAAACCTGCCCACCCCGCCATCAATGCAAGCCGCGTACTGAGGGCCAAACCCGGCAAGGTAGGGTGCCTGGCCGTTGCTTCCGCCAATCAGGTTCTCTGACGAATTGGTCCGGCACTTGGCCCACGTGAAGTTGGTCAGCGTGTAGAGATTGCCGCTGCGATGCTCCAGGTTGGCCTGGAGGCTGTTGTAATTGCTGTCTCCCCATGCCCAGCTGATGTTGCCTCCAGCTCCGAAGTGCGGATAAAACCTGTAGGGAACGACATTGGTCCCGGGCGGCAGGATGATCGCAAGGTCGTTGGCGCCCTGGGTAAACAACTGGTGGCGCGTTACAGAACCCACGTAGCCCGCCTTGAATGTTGTTGCCCTCCCGAGTTGGTATTGCACGAAAAAGTTGTAATTTTGCGACCCTGCGTCCTTCCAGTTCGTTTGTCCCCCCATCAAGGTGATCCCAGAGAAGTTGGTGGCCGTCGCTGGGTTCAGGGGAACATTGAGCAGGCCGTTCTCGAGCACCCCAATCGAATTATCCGGCGTGATCGGCGTTGTGGGGTTGGGATTGGTAAAGTTGGAGTTGACCAGGAAGGGAAAATTATTCGCCCCGTAGGAACTCAGCCCCAACGTTTCGAACCCTCCGTAAAAGATCGCGTAGCCTCCGCGGAGGACGAGATTGGGTCTGGCGCGATAAGCAAAGCCAAATCGCGGGCCGAAATCCTTTTTCGGAGCATTTCCCCAGACCGCGCCGCTCGTTGGCTTGAAGGCAATCCCGTCCAAAGCAAGATGCTGAATAAACGCTTGCGGCACTTCGCTCGACCGGCCGGCAGGGAACAGCAGCGTTCCACCTTGGAAGTGGTAGCCGGGCACAAAGTTACTCATGGCGCCGAAGTGCTCTTCCGGCCTCGGGAAGTAGTCCCATCTCAAGCCGAAGTTCAAGGTCAGCCGCGACGTTGTCCGCCAGTCGTCCTGGACGTACAACGCGTAATAATTCCGCCTCAGATCGGCAAAGGGAGAGATGTTCGTGGCCTGAAGCTGGTTCATCCCGCCTACATTATTGATTCCTCCCGGCACGGTCGCCTTGGTAGGCGTCAGGAGGAACATCGCGCGTCCAGTGCTGCCATCCGTCTTACCCGGGATCGAAGTAAAAACGCCGTTGTAGCCGAATTCACCCCGAGAGTGGGGTGGGGTGATCATGGGAAAGCGAATGTTCTGAAATTCGAAGCCTGTTTTGATGGTGTGGCGGCCTGCAATTTTCGTCAGGTTTTCGGTAGCCTGGAGTGTATTGCTCCACTTATCGCTGGGAAGGAACTGGCCCGATCCGATGCTGGTCAAGCCGCCGATGTCAATGCGCGGCAACCCCCCATTTTCGGGCACCTGAGGGATCCCTTGGATCCCGAACTGCGAAGGAACGTTGGTCAGATTGTTGCCATCAAATTGCAAACGGACATCGTGAAGACGACTGTAGCCGACGCGAGCCTCATTAATCAAATTTGAGGAGAAAACATGCGTCTCGCTCAGGGCCCAGTTCTGAGCGTTGGTCGTCCCGCTGCCAGGCCGGTTGGCTTGGCCGTCCGCAAGGCCCGGAAACGGGCCAGGAAAAGCGTTTGTCGTATTGGACTGGATCCAGCGGACGAACATCGTGTCTTTTTCGCTGAAGTTGTGGTCAACGCGCAGGCCGAATAAATTGTTGTCATCCGCATTGACCGTCTGGGCGACGTAATTATTGAAAACCCCGGGCAGCGAAGGCATGGGATAGAGGTCCAAGAGCTTAATCGCGTTCGGGTCCAGCCGACCGGCCGGAATGATGTTCAACAAGCTCTCCGCTGCTGACGTCGTAAAATTTTTCACTCCGCTCAGAGAACCTTCGTAGAACGGGTCCCGGACGAAGCCGTTGGCGGTGGCCACAAGACCCGTGACGGGGTCAACCTGGCCCTTTTTCACCGCCCGGGTCGTGCCCGGGTCGAGAATCGTGCCCGAAGGGAAGGTCCGGCCCAGAAGGTCCATCCGGGTTCCGGATTGTCCGGAAATCAAATCCAGGAAATCAGTGTAGCCGCTCGCTCGCTCCGCCCTTGTCGGGACGGTGGGCCTGGCGCTGCTTCCGTTGCGGATGCGGGTTCCTTGGTAATACCCGAAGAAAAAGGTCTTATTGTGGCCGTTGTAAACGTTCGGAATCACGACCGCCCCCCCCAGCGTGAACCCGAACTGGTTTTGCCGCAACTCGGCCTTCTTGGCTCCCGCGGCATTCAAGAAAAAGTTGGCCGCATCAAATTTGTCGTTTCGCACGAATTCCCAGAGGTCGCCGTGAAGTTGGTTGGTCCCTGACTTCGTGGTGGCATTCAGGACCGCGCCTTGTGCGTGGCCGAACTCGGCATTGTAATCGTTGGTTTGCACCGTAAACTCACTGAGGGCATCCGGAGGCGGCATCACCACATACTGCGTCCGATTGACGAGGTCGCCGATTTCGGCATTGTTGTCAATGCCGTCAATCATGTAATTATTTTGCAGGCTGAGGGCGCCGTTAGCAGAAAAACTGCCGCTGCTCGTCAAACCGCGTCCGGCGCTATGGTCGGGGACAACGCCGGCAGAGAGGCGAGCCAGAAAGCTCGCGTTACGGCCGTTCAACGGAAGCGCGTTGATGGCCTGCGACGTCACGACCTGTTGCACCGAGGCGTTCTGCGTTTGCAACAATGTCGGTGCAGCCGTCACTTGAACCGACTGCGTCACCTCGCCCGGAACAAGGGTCAGGTTCACAACCGTCTGCTGCTGAATATTAACGGCCACTCCGACGTGCGTTGTCTTCCGGAAGCCGGGAACCTGCGCGGTCACGGAGTAGGTTCCGATTTTAAGAGGGGTGAAAACGTAACTGCCGTCTCCACCGGCGGTCGTGGTGATGGTGAAGTTCGTCCCCTCATTGGTCAGGCTGACCTTGGCATGGGGGATCACTGCACCGCTCTGGTCCTTGATGGTCCCGAGAATCGTGCCCGTATCAACCTGGGCACGAAGGGTCGGGCATGCAAGCCCCAGAATGACCAAGGCTGCAAAAACAACTCCCACGGGCCGCGAGCAAACACCTTGTCCCGACATCGCCGATTCCTCCTTCCGCTGGAAACCACAGCGGCATTAACTCAGCACCTGGAATGCGAGCCCTCGCTTGACGACATACTCAACATAAGACCCAGTGATGCTCCTCCGAGGCTTCACGGTTGCTGGCCCCTCAAAGGGGCCTGACCGCAGCCGATCAAAGCCAAAACCGACTCGTAATATGGCGCGATTTCATTGACCGCAGTCCTCACCGGCTCAGAGAAACTGCAATACCGGAAATGTCAAACTTCTACTGCCAGCCCGGCAGAGCCGGGGGAACTCCTAAACTCACTGGCCCGCAGAGACGGGTCAGCCGCAGCGCCGCACCGACTGGATGAAAAGACTACCTATTGTGAGCACACCCGGGGGAGCCCTGAGCGCCATCGGTTGTTATTGACTTGAAACGCCGCCGCTGGACCCTCGAACCCGACAACAATGCAAAGTTCAACTTAAACGGTTAAGTAGCTAACACCGACTCAGGACATTGTCAAGTCGTTTTTCGGTTTTTGTGCGCAGTCAGGGGCGGTAGCCGAGCGGTGGGCGGCGAAGCCACGACGAGCATCGCGGGCCGGGAAATGGCGCGCCGAGCCACGGTCAGCAACTGGCGGCGGAGCGGCGGCGGAAGCGCAAGCGGATCGGGGCTGCGGAGCGCCAACCGCTGGCCGTTTCCAGGCGGCCGAACGAGCGTTGGTCGCTGGATTTCGTCGACGAAGCGCTTCCGGCGCGCGTCGGCGGCGAAAGAAGGCTAGGGCGCGCTGATTTCCGGTGTGAAGGCGACCTTCGCTCGGATGGAATTGGAAATGAAGCAATTCTCTTTGACTTTGGCCAGAACCTCCTGAGCGGCGGCGAGCTGGTTCTCGGACTTCAGGGTGATCGTGGCGTGGACTTCGACTTGGGTGATCTGGTACTTGCCGTCCACATTTTCGAGCAAGCCCTCGGCGGTGGATTCGTAGGCGGTGAATTCGACTTTGCGCGCTCCAGCGAGCGCTTGGAAGGTTGTCGCCAGGCAGACATTGACCGAGGCGATCAGCAAATCTTCCGGCCCCCAGACGTCCGGATAGCCGCGGAACTCCGGCGGCGCCCCGCTCGGAAGATCGGGATGCCCGGAAGCCTGAATCAGCACTCGGCCGGGCGACTGCCACACAGCGCGGTTGTGGTAACGAAAGCTCTTGTAAACTTTCTTAACGTCCAAGTTCGCCTCCAAGATTTTTCATTTTGGCTTCACGCCGGTCCGGGCAACTAGCCTAACATATCCTTAGCCGGGCGCGGCGGTTCGTAGTATCTTAGGAGCGAATCTAACGGGTTGTGCAATTCCGAGATTTGCTCTTTCCGAGGCCATGTCATGCCCAACCGGATCGGTTCCAGAAAGACCACGCGGCGCGAGGCGCTCAAAGAATTCGCCGGCGCGGCCATGGCGAGCCAGCTTGCCCCGCCGAGTGGCGCGAAGGCAAAAGCCATGCATCCGTCAACGACGGCGCCGCTGACGGCCGGAGTGACACTGGAAGACTCAGAACTTCGCGTGACGTTCGATCCTGTTTCGGGCGCTCTCGCCAGTCTGGCCAATAAACGATCCCACTGGATGATTCAACGCCGGCCGGAGCTGGGCATTTCTTTTCGGATGCAGGCGCCGCTTCGCGGCCGGCATGACAACTTCATCCTGGGGCAAAAGCAGCGGGCGTCGAGAGTGGAGAAGCGAGGCCATCAGATCCACCTCGAATGGCATGATTTGGCAAGCGAGCACGCCGGAGTACTGCCGATTGCCTTCGCGGCCACGGTCACTCTCTCCAACGGCGCTCTGAGGTTTGAAGCCTCTTTGAGCAATCGTTCCCACTTGGTGGTGAACACCATTGAATATCCGTATCTGGGCGACCTGAGCGCGCCCG
>JAKAWO010000079.1 GCA_021827255.1 Acidobacteriota bacterium
CAGCGAGCCGCCGCAAACCAGGCCATTGTCGTATTCGGGACTGGCGTTCAGGTTGAAGTGCAGCCGGCGCGGCTTTTCCTCGCGCATCACGTCCTGCGCCACGGCCCAGACTTCAGCCTCCACACATCCCCCACCCACCGTCCCCAGGATCGAACCGTCCTCACGGATCAGCAGCTTGGACGTCTCGTAGCTCGGGATCGATCCCTGGACTTGGATGATCGTCGCCAGCGCCGCCTTGCGGCCTAGCTTGCGAAGGCGCGCAATTTCCTCGTAGATATCCATATCCTTTTCGTAGATTAGACGGCAGCGCAGCCAAAGTCAAAGGAGAGGGAACGCCTGGACACGCGCTGGGAGCATAAAGGCGTTTGCCACCCGGCGACTGGCAGTGGAGCGCGGCAAAGGCTCTTATTTTTCTCGCGCCGGCCTGTGCAAACGCGGCTGGAAGGTTTCAGTGGCTTGCGCGCTGCTCCATACCTTTTTGGTATGCGCAGGGCAAGCCCTGGCCTTGCCGAGGATTTGTCCGCGCCAGCCGCAGGCTCAATCAAATATCGTTCCGGGACGATGGAGCTTCGGACTAGCTCTCCGAACAATTCACAGCATCTTTACCGAGGAACAGGGCTGAGTCCCCCAGCTCTTCTTCGATGCGAAGCAACTGATTGTATTTGGCGATGCGGTCAGTGCGGCTGGCGGAGCCGGTCTTGATCTGGCCGGTCTGGAGGCCGACGGCGAAGTCGGCAATAAAGGCGTCTTCCGTTTCACCCGACCGGTGGGAGACCACCGCCGTGTAACCGTTGCGGCGGGCAAGGTCAATCGCTTCCATGGTTTCGGTGACGGTGCCAATCTGGTTCAGCTTAATCAGGATGGCATTGGCGACCCCGTCGTCAATGCCGCGCTCGAGGCGTTCCGTATCCGTGACGAACAGGTCGTCGCCCACCAGTTGAACCTTATCGCCTAATTCATCGGTCAGTTTCTTCCAGCCTTCCCAGTCGTCCTGAGCGAGGCCGTCTTCGATCGAGAGGATGGGATATTGCCGAACCCAATCGGCGTAAAGCCGGATCATCTCCTCATCGGTCTTCTCGGATTTGTCGGATTTGTAGAAGACGTATTTCCCTTTCTGGAACATTTCGCTCGAGGCGGGGTCGAGCGCCAGCGCGACGTCGCGACCGGCGGCATAGCCGGCGGCATCAATCGCCTCGAGAATCAGCTCCACGGCCTCCAGGTTCGATTTGAGGCTGGGCGCAAATCCGCCCTCATCGCCCACGGAAGTCGAATAACCTCGCTGCTTGAGGACTTTCTTGAGGCTATGGAACGTCTCCACCCCCATGCGAAGCGCCTGCGAAAAAGTCTCGGCCCCGACCGGCATAATCATGAATTCTTGGAAGTCCACGGTGTTGTCGGCATGCACGCCACCGTTCAGAACGTTCATCATCGGCACAGGCAGCAGGCGGGCGGCGATTCCACCGAGATAGCGATAGAGCGGAAGGCCGGCCGAGCGCGCGGCGGCACGGCACACCGCCATCGAAACCGCCAGAATGGCGTTCGCGCCCAGATTGCCCTTGTTGGGCGTTCCATCGAGTTCAATCAGCCGGTTGTCAATTTCGCTCTGGCGCGCGGCGTCGTGGCCGCCCAGCTCGCGCGCGATGACCGTGCTGATGTTTTCCACCGCCTGCAACACGCCTTTGCCCTGGTAACGCCGCCGGTCGCCGTCGCGCAGCTCGAGCGCTTCATGCTCGCCGGTCGAAGCGCCGGAGGGAACTGCCGCGCGCCCGAACGCTCCGTCGCGCAGTCGCACGTCGGCCTCCACGGTCGGATGGCCGCGCGAATCCAGAATCTCCCGCCCTACAATCAAGTCAATCTCTGCCACTCGGTTCGCTCCCTCTCGGTTGAGTCAAGGACATTGATTCTAACACAAGGTACCGTTCAGCATGGGGGCAGCTCCCGCAGGCAAATACAGAATGTTGACATCGAGGGGAGCCGTGCGCCGCAGATGGATCCGAAAGAATCCGTTGGGCCTGCTCAGACCGTAACCTGTCACCGCTGCCGGCGGAGGGCGAGCCCGCGGGGCTTGTTATACCTGTGGAACAGCCAAGGCAGCCCTGGCTGGGAACTTGAACTGCTTGCTCAAGGCCAAGCCTTGCTGCTGATAGGAGGACCCTATTGACTGCCCGTAAATTTTCTCTGGAACGTTCATCATTTTATGGTAGGTCAATCGGCACACGATCTGTCGGTCCTCCAAAAGAATCGGCACTTCATGCGCCCTCACTTCAAGGACCGCCTTTGTCCCTGATATCTCACCTGAACTGCCATAACCGAAGCCAGGATCAAAGAAACCAGCGTAATGCACGCTGAACTCGCCGATCGAAGCATCGAATGGCTCCATCTCCGCAGCGTACGCCGGCGGGACGCAGACTCTTTCGCTTGACGCCAAAAGGTAGAAATCCCCCGGATTCAGAACCAATCCCTTGGGTGTCGGGCTTTTGATTACTTCCCAGAAATCCTCCACATCGTGGGCCCTCAATTTTGCCAGGTCCACCGGAGGACAATTCCGCTTGGCTTTATAGGCGATGGGACTGGCCGGGTCATCTCCCTGGAGGTCCACAGACATTCTCAGGCCACGATTTATATTTGCCTCCGCTGGCGCGCCTCCGTTTTCGTAAATGAGCTTAACCTTGCCGTCCAGTTGTCCGAGTGTCCCTTCTGTGGCGAGCGGCGGCGGGTTGCCACGAACGAACCGAAGCTGGTTCAACCTCGTCCCGGCGGTCAGAATGATCGGGAAAGTTCGCGATACAATTTCCACATAAAGGTTCCCTGAATACCCTTTCGGTACACGCTCAAATTCATCGCCACCTTCCGTGATCAGCCTAGTGAAAATATCGAGACGGCCCGTCGTGCTTTTGGGATTGGCCTTGCCGCTGATATCCGGCGGAAGGTCCAAACATTCAACCAGCGGCGCAATGAAAACTGCCCCTGGTTCCAGCAGTGCTGGGCCTTCAAGGGAGATTTCGGCGAGTCGCAACTGCTTAATCTTGCAGTCAATCGGAGATGATTTCCCCGGAAGGAAACTCGCCTGGACGCGATAGGCGACCTTGCCTAACCGCAAGTCCAGCGTGGCGGGTTGAACCTGGTCATCCCGGATGTCCTTGCTATGCTGGATCTTGCCGTTCTTGATCAGATTCCAAATTTCCTGTGACGGCAAAATCCCCGTTGTGGCTGCTGCGGGCCGCACCCTTTCTGGGAAAAGATCCATGCGCTCCATCCCTCCTGATTCATCCCGTCTATGATTTGCGATGCCGCTCCGCTAGCCCTGCGACTCGACGCGCCCTTTCCTTCAATTCCTGCTCATAATATCGAGTATAGCAATCAAGGCTGCAAAACCCACCCTTGCTCTTGTCTCCCGTGCCGACGCGCCTGCCTTCCGGGATCGCCTTGCCGCAGTGCGGGCACACATTTTTAGTCCAGAGTTCGAGCAAGTAATCGCGTTCGGACTTGGGCATTTTGCCGCTTTCCGGTTGGAGATTTTGCTGTGAAAGTTCCTGCGCAAGGCAAATCCCTCAACGATCCCGGCTGTAGGTTGTCACGATAGTAGCAGCGTAGTGCCGGGCGACGCAAGGGTGAGCATCGAAACATCCTGGGAACGTGACCCGTCGCTCCAGGGAAGATATAACCTGGCTGCAAGAAGGTTTTGCCTTGCGGCGAATTGGGTTGTGGCAGAATAGTGCTCACATCACAGGGTTGCGATGTTGGAACTCAACGCTCAGCAACGGCAAGCGGTCGAGCACGGCGAGGGGCCGCTGCTGGTGATGGCTGGCCCGGGAAGCGGCAAGACGCGGGTCATTGTCGAGCGCATTCTGTATCTGCTGGAAAGGTCATCCGGCCTGGCCCCGGAAAATATCCTGGCACTGACTTACACGGAAAAGGCGGCGGCCGAGATGGGAGCGCGAGTGAGGCGCGAGCTCGTCTCCTCTGAAAAGGCGCCGCGCGTTTCGACCTTCCATTCGTTCTGCCTGAGCGTGCTGAAGGAGAGGCATTTCGACCGCGGGCTGCTTGATAAGACGGACACCTGGATTTTTTTTCGCCGCCGCATGGAAATGCTAGGTCTCGATTACTATCAGAAACTCACTTCGCCCGGCGCGTTCCTCCACGATCTCAATGACTTTTTCTCGCGTTGCCAGGACGAATTGATCGAACCGAAAGATTTTGAAAGTTTTGTCACCCAAGCGGAAAAAGCGTCCGCACGGCGCGCGGCCACGCTGGACTCGGCAGCGGGGCCAGCGGAGGAAGAAGTGATCGAAAAGCTGAAGGAGCTGGCGCGCGTCTTTGTTCGCAGCCGGCAGCTGATGGACGAAGCCGGCACTTCCAGCTTCGGCAGCCTGGTCAGCGAAACTGTGCGCCTGTGGGATCGCGAGCTCGAGGCGCTGGAGACGTTTCGCCAACGTTTTCGCTATGTTCTGGTGGATGAGTTCCAGGATACCAACTACGGGCAAGTCGAACTCTTGCGGCGACTGGTTGGCCCGCCCTATAACATCACCGCGGTGGGCGACAACGATCAGGCCATCTACCGATTCCGTGGCGCCGCCCACGGCGCCTTCACGATGTTCCGACAGGCATTTCCGGGCGCGCAAACCGTTTGCCTGAATCGGAACTATCGTTCGACAAAGAGGATTCTCCGCGTCGCGGAGGCAGTAATTTCCAAGAATCAGCGGGAAGTGGACAAGCCCGCGCTCACCACCGGCGAAGAAGAAGGGCCACAGGTCGGGGTGCTGGTTTCGCCCGAGGGCCGAAGCGAAGCAGCCGGCGTCGCGGGGTTGATTGAGGATTTGGCCCGCCGAGGCCGCGCCTACCGCGAGATCGCCGTCCTTTACCGTGCGCACATCCATCGCGAACGGCTAGTCGAAGAGTTGCGGCGGCGGAATATTCCCTTCGCCATCCGAGGCCTTTCACTCCTTTCCACCGTCATCCTTCGAGACCTGATCGCTTACCTGCGCCTGATTCATTCGTGGCACGACAATATCAGCTTGACGCGCGTGCTGCTGGCTCCGCGATGGAGATTCCCCGAGCCGCTGGCGATGGAGGCGCGCCGGCGGGCGGCGAGGGACCGCAGCTCGCTCGCCCAGTCGTTGGAAGCAATGGGCGGAGCGCTCTTCCGCGGAGAACTGGACGCGACAGGCTGGCCGGAGCTTCGCGCTCTGTTAAACGATTTGCGAAAAACCGCCAACGCGATTCCTGTCAGTGCGACGCTCAATAAACTTCTCGAACGACTGGAGGCACGGTTTCGGCCCGGCGAGAGCGATGATCTTTATATGCGCGCCTTTAAGAAATTCTTGAGAGATTGGGAAGCAAAGAGCGAGACTCGCGCTCTCGCCGAGTTCATCGAGTACTTCGATTACTTCATCGAGGCGGGTGGAAAAATCGAGTCGCCCGAAGAGGCTTCCCCTTCCAACGCTGTGCAAATGATGACCGTTCATTCGGCGAAGGGGCTGGAATTTCCCGTGGTCGTGGTGCTGGGCCTCGCGCCTCGCCGGTTTCCGCAGAGTGAGCGAAAGCCAGTGATTGAATTTCCCCCCGAGCTCCGCAAAGGGCCTGCGCCGCCTGACAATATCCACATGGAAGAAGAGCGCCGTTTGTTCTTTGTGGCCCTCACCCGCGCTCAGGAACAACTCTTTATTTGCAGCATCGCCGCACCCGGGAAAAAGCCGTCCCGATTCGTCGAGGACGCGCTCTCCGGCCCGGTGGTCCGCGCCCACGATCTCCAGATGATCGAGCTGCCTGCGGTGAAGGAAGAGCCGGCGGCGCCGGCCCGGCGCGCGCCAGAAGCGAGCCGGCAGGAGCGCGATGGGCAGAGCCGCCTCTTTGAGTTTTCCACCGCCGAGGGCTTTCACCCGCCGCTCGCCGCCTGGGCGGCAGCCGACGTTCTCTCCGCGGGCGACGGCCCGCTGCAACTGAGCGCCACCGCCATTGAAACCTATCTCGATTGTCCGTTGAAATTCAAATTCAGCCATGAGCTGAAGATCCCGACCGGCCCGCAAGCCGCACTGACCTTCGGCAACGTGATGCATCAAGCCATTCGGCGCTATTTCGAACTCCGCAAACAAAAACTGCCGACGGTGGAGGAGATCGAGGAATTCTACTTGAGCTCCTGGAAGAGCGCGGGCTTCGAGGACAACTACCAGGAAGCGGCCTATCAGCGAACCGGACGCGACCAGCTCCGCGCCTTTGTGGAGCGGCAGAACGCCGCGCCCGTCGAGAGCGAAACAATCCGCATGGAGCAAGCGTTCAAGCTGCAGGTGGAGGATGTGGCGCTCGAAGGCCGCATTGACCAGATCAACCCGCTGAATTCCGCGCGGTCGAACCGGGTGGAGTTGGTGGATTACAAAACCGGGCGGCCGCGATCGCAAAAGGATGCAGATGACAGTCTGCAACTCTCGATCTACGCGCTCGCCGCCCGCGAGCAATTCAAGCTCGACCCGGCGCGGCTGACCTTTTACAACCTTACCAGCAACGAGCCCGTCTCAAGCGCGCGGACCGAGAAAGACCTCGAAGAAGCGCAGTCGAAAATTCGGGAGGTGGCGGACGCTATCCGAGGGTTGAACTTCCCAGCGACCCCTGGCTACGTTTGCCGGCATTGCGACTACGTTCCGATCTGCCCCGCGCACGAGGAAACAGCTTGAAGCAGACACGGGACGCGGATGAGGCCGGCCCCCTGGGCTTCGCGCAGAATGTCAGCCCGGAGCTACAGGCGCGAGGCCGCTCTTGAATCTGCCAAAGGAGCCTGACGATGAATGAGTGGGGAGTGTTTATTCTGGGGTTGGCCGTGGGCTGGGCCTTGGGGTGGCTGCTAAGCCGCCTGCAACTCAAAGCCGCGCTCGCCGCGCAAAGGGTGGAAGCGGAAGGGAAAGTGCGCGCCGCGGAAAGCGCGGTTGGCGAGTTGCGCGCCCAGATGCAAACCCTCTTATCTAAAAATGATTCCGCCGATCAGGAATTGAAGTCCGAGGCCCAACGCCGGGTGACGGCAGAAACAAGACTCAGCCAGGCGCAAGCGAACCTGGAAGACCAGAAGCGGCTGCTCGACGAAGCGAAGACAAAATTGTCGGATGCCTTCCAAGCGCTTTCCGCCGAAGCCCTTAAGAGCAACAACCAGGCCTTCATCCAACTAGCCAAGAGCACGTTCGAGACGATTCAGGCGCAAGCGAAGGGCGACCTCGAAACGCGCCAGAAAGCCATTGACGCAGTCGTCGCGCCGCTCAAGGACACGCTCAACCAATATGCGGAGCAAATCGTGGCGATGGAGAGAACGCGCCAGAGCGCCTACGGCTCGCTTGAAGAGCAATTACGAAACCTCGCGGGGGTGAGCCAGCAATTGCAGAAAGACACCGGAGCGCTGGCGAACGCGCTGAAGGGCGGTCCTCAAGCGCGCGGGCGATGGGGCGAGATGACGTTGCGAAGAGTCGCCGAGCTGGCCGGCATGTCAGAGCATTGCGATTTTACCGAACAAGAAAGTTTCGAGACGGAAGGCGGGCGGCAGCGGCCCGACATGATCGTTAATCTGCCGAACGGACGGCGCATCGCGGTGGACGCCAAAGTGCCTCTTCAGGCTTTCCTCGACGCATCGGCGGCGACGAATGAAAAAGAGCGGCGCGACCATCTCTCCAAACACAGCCAGCACGTACGCGCGCACATGAATCAGCTCGCCTCGCGCGCCTATTGGGATGCGCTCGGCTCAGCGCTCGAGCTGGTGGTGTTGTTTCTTCCCGGCGAATCCTTTTTCAGCGCCGCGCTCGAGCAGGACCGCACGCTGATCGAAGACGGCATGGCGAAGCGCGTGGTGCTGGCGACGCCGACCACGCTGATCGCGCTGCTTCGCGCCGTCGCCTACGGCTGGCGGCAAGAGCAGATCGCGGAGAACGCGCAAACCATCAGCAATCTCGGCAGAGATCTTTACGATCGCCTTCGGAGTTTTCTTGACCATTTCGAAGGCGTGGGCGTCGCCATCTCGCGCGCCACGGAGAATTACAACAAGGCGGTGGGCTCGCTTGAATCCCGCGTGCTGCCTTCGGCGCGCAAGTTCAAGGAACTCGGCGCCGCGCCGGGCGATGAAATACGGGAGGTTTCGCCCGTGGATAAAACGCCGCGTTCGTTGGCCGTGCCGGAGCGAGAGGAGTGATTGAGGAAAGGGAGTTTGAAACTTGAGCTTGTTTCCTAAAAAAACTTCGGGGATGCATTGCTGCATCCCCGAAGTGCCGTACCGAACCTGCTTGAGGAAGTTACCTCTTCTTTTTCTTGGCTTTCTTCTTCGCAGCCATTCTATTCTCCTCTCACTTCTTGAGTTCGCGCCAGCCAAGCTGGCGCAGCGCGTTTACAGCATCATGTATAGTGACACGCCATTATCTTGTCAAGAGGAAAGTGAGTCCTCAAAATCAAAATCCGGCGCTCGTCGTCGGATTCTCCGCTCCGCGGCCGCTGGCGCCAAACCCAGCGGAGTGAAAGACGGCGCCCGGCAAGCGCTTTGCATCTAACCACGAGATGAACAAGCGGCAGACTCCAGCGAGCGAGCGAACGCCTCGCAACCGACGAATTCTTGCCACCTGCGGCCTCGCGGCGGCGGCAGAGCTTTGCGCTCTCGCCCTGGCGACAACGGCGCGGGCGCAGCAGCAGCGGCCTCCCGTCGCAGGCCCAACAATCAAAGTGACGACCGCGGTCGTCAATGTTTACGCGGTGGTGCGAAACAAACACGGCGAGCTGATTCCCAACCTTACGAAAAACGACTTTGAAATCTTTGAAGACGGGCAGCAGCAAAAGATTACTTATTTTTTAAAAGAAGCGGATGCACCCCTCACGCTCTGCATTATGGTGGACACAAGTCCCAGCCAAGAGCGGGTGCTGAGCACGGAGCAGCGTGAGGCGGATGAATTTGTCCGTCAAGTCATCGGGCCCAAAGACCTGGCGTGCGTCGTCCACTTCGACCTGGCGGTCGAATTGCTCCAAGACTTCACGGCGGAAACTTCACGGCTCACCCGGGCGATTGATGAAACGGTGATCAACGGCGGCGGAAGCGGCGGCGGCCCCTTGCCCGGGACTTTTCCCACCTCGCACACCGCTTGTTGCACAAAGCTCTACGATGCGATCTATCTGGCATCGAGAAAACTACTGGCCACCCAGGTGGGCCGCAAGGTGATGATCCTCCTGACCGACGGCGAAGATGCGGGCAGCCAGGAGACGCTCGCGGCGGCGCTGAAAGCGGCGCAGAAGGCCGACGTGATCATTTATTCGATCGCCATCATTGACCGCGCCTTCTACGGGTTTGGCGGCATGGGCTTCAACGGGCTTTCGGTTCTCCAGAAATGCTCTTCGCAAACCGGCGGACGGGTGATTCGGGTGAACAAAATCCGAAACACGCACGCCGCGTTTCAGGAGATCGCGAACGAGCTCCGCACTCAATACCTCCTCGGCTACACCCCCGCCAACACGAAGCCCGGCGGCGGCTTCCGCAAAATAACCGTCCGCGTGCGCGAGCGCGGCTACAAGGTTCAGGCGCGGCGCGGCTATTATCCGCCCGCGTCAAACTAAACCCAGCTCGCCCTTCGCCCGATGGCAATCCCGCGCTCACCGGGAGGCTGGCCCTGTTGCTCAGCGGCGCTCAGAGGGTTTGCCGGCTGGGGCAGGCCGAGCGAGCGCAAAGTAGCCGGGCTTGGCCTGAACGCGAAGCCCTTTGAGGCGTGGGACAATTTTAATGGTGCGGAAGGCTCCGTTGTGGGCCGTGTTGGTGGAATAGTAAGCAAGACTGTACTGGCTGCGCAGGTCGCGAGCGATTTGCGCGAAAGCCGACGTCAGGTCGCCGGCCTGGAGAGGAAAGAAGGCGCGGCCGCCGGTCTGGGCGGCGAGTTCCTTGAGGACGCGGTCGCCGGGCGACGGCAGGCCGCTGCGATTGGTGCTGATGGTGTAAATCGTGGCCTCAACCTGCTGGTTCTGGGCCATTGCCAGCGCCTCATCGCGCGTGTGCTCGCTTTGGTTGTCGCGCCCGTCGGAAAGGACGATCAGCACACGGCGCAGGTACGGCTGGGGTGGCGGAAAGAAAATCATCTTCTGCTTGCACGCGTAATAGATGGCATCGAAGAGCGCCGTAGCCCCGCCGGCCTGTAGAGAGCGGATAGCGCTTGCCAGCCGGCCCAGGTCATCGGTGTAATTCTGAATGACCTGCGCTTCCGCGTCGAAGCCCACTACAAAGGCTTCATCCTTGCCCGGCCGCAGCACGTCCTGAAGAAAATCAATGGCGGCTTCTTTTTCAAAGTGCAGCCGCTCCCGCACGCTGTTGCTGGTATCAATCAGAATGCCAATGCGCAGCGGCAGGTTGGTTTCGCGGCTGAAGAAGCTGATGGTTTGAGGTTTTTTATCCTCGTACACGCGAAAATCGTTTTTGGTGAGGTCGGTAACCAACTGGTGCTTCTTGTTGGTGACGGTAAACAGAACATTGACCAGGTTGGAGTAAACGTGGATTCTCGTGGCCACCGCCGGATGGTTGGATGGCTTCGTCGCAGGGGACGGTTGCGGACTCTGGGCTCGGAGCGGAACCGATAAGAAAGCTGCGACCAACGTGGCGGCAAGAAGTTTGTTCATCCCCCGGTCACTTCACCTTCAAAAAAATTATAGAAGCGGTCCAAGAACCCGTCAATGAGGCTGGGTTTTAACGGCCGCCAC
>JAKAWO010000080.1 GCA_021827255.1 Acidobacteriota bacterium
TGCTGAAGACGGGAAAGCCATTGCGAAACTGAGCATGCCCTCGGCCGGGGCGCGGCGGAAACCTTGGCGCCTTGTACAAACCGGGGCGCGTTTCCCAGGCTTGTGCGGTTCTCGCGGCGGGTGCATACTAGGGAGGGAGAAACACTGACTCGGCGGTCATCATGAGGGAAGCCGTCATCGTTTCAGCCGTAAGAACGGCGGTGGGCAAAGCGCCGCGCGGGGCGCTGCGCTCCACCCGCCCGGATGAGATGGCAGCCGCGGTCATTCGAGAAGCGATCCGCCGCGTTCCCGGACTCGACGCGAACGAAATCGAGGACGTCATTCTGGGTTGCGCCATGCCCGAAGCCGAGCAAGGCAACAACGTCGCTCGAATCGCCGCCCTGCGCGCCGGCCTTCCCGTCGCTTGCGCGGCGATGACCATCAACCGCTTCTGCTCTTCCGGGCTTCAATCCATCGCCCTCGCCTCGGAGCGCATCATGGCAGGATTTGCGGATTCGATTGTCGCCGGCGGCGCCGAAACCATGAGCCTGATTCCGATGGGCGGCACCAACTTCTCGCCCAATCCTTATCTGATGGACCATTATCCCGACGCCTACCTCAGCATGGGCCTGACGGCGGAGAACCTGGCGCGTAAATACTCGATCAGCCGCGAGCAGCAGGATGCTTTTGCTCTTCGCAGCCACCAGCGGGCGCTCGCGGCGATGGAGTGCGGGAAATTCAAGGATGAGATTGTCCCGCTTGAAGTCATCGAAGTCAGCTTGAACGGCTCCGCCCAGCCCCAAAAGCGCGCCACGATTTTCGAGACCGACGAAGGCCCGCGCCGCGATACGTCCGCCGAAGCGCTCGGTAAATTAAAACCCGCTTTCCACGCCCGGGGCACGGTCACCGCCGGCAACGCCTCGCAGATGAGCGACGGGGCGGCGGCGGTGGTGGTGATGTCGGCGGAAAAGGCCCAAACGCTCGGCGCGCCGCCGCTGGCGCGCTTTGTCAGCTACGCGGCGGTAGGCTGCCCGCCGGAAGAAATGGGGATGGGCCCGGTGTGGGCCATTCCCAAGGCCCTCAAGCTCGCCGGGCTGAAGCTCGCCGATTTGGATCTGATTGAGTTGAATGAAGCCTTCGCGGCGCAGGCGCTCGCCGTCATCCGGCAGGCCGGGCTCGAGGTGGAAAAAACCAACCTCAACGGCGGCGCGATTGCGCTCGGCCATCCGCTCGGCGCGACAGGAGCAAAACTCACCGCCACGCTGCTCAGTGAGATGAAGCGGCGCAAGTCACGATATGGCATGGTGACCATGTGCGTGGGCGGCGGCATGGGCGCCGCGGGGATTTTTGAAAACTTGCTATGAGGCTCGAACGGCGTCGGCCGAACCGACGGAAAACCAAGGGCCTTATCGCCCGCGCAACCTGACGGCTGCCGTTGGAGCGCGATCTGGAGACTCAATGCCCAACCCATACGAAACTTTGGCGCTGAACAATCCCGCGCAATTGATGTCGCAATACGGCGTGAAGGTAAAGGGTGCGACGGCCCAAGCGCTGCGGACTCCGAATCCGCACACTGAGGGGTGAGAGAGGCGGAGGGATATGGCCACGGCAATCCCCGAAGTTCGCATCAAGGGCGGCAGCTTTCTGATTGAGACGCGGACGCCGGAGGAGATATTCACGCCCGAAGACCTGACCGACCAGCACCGGCTCATCGGGCAGACGGCGGAAGAGTTTGTGGCGCAGGAGATTCTGCCGCGCTCGAAAGAGATGGAGGAGAAAAAGCCGGGCCTGCTGCGCGAGCTGCTCCAGAAGGCGGCGGAAATCGGCCTCTGCGCAACGGACGTTCCGCAGCAGTACGGCGGCTTGGAACTGGACAAAATCTCCAGCATCATCGTCTCTGAAAAAATGGCGCGCAACGGCTCCTGGGCCTCCACGGTGGGCGCGCAATCCGGCATTGGCGTGCTCCCCATCGCGTTGTTCGGCACGGAAGCGCAAAAGCAAAAATACGTCCCCAAGCTCTCGAGCGCCGAATGGGTGGGCGCCTACGCGCTGAGCGAAGCGACTTCCGCCTCCGACGCCTTGCACTGCCAGACGCGCGCTGCCCTCAGCCCGGCCGGCCGGCATTACTTGCTGAACGGCTCCAAGATGTGGATCACCAATGGCGGCATCGCGGATGTTTACGTTGTCTTCGCCAAGCTGGACGGAGAAAAATTCACCGCCTTCATCGTGGAGCGAGGCTTCCCGGGCGTCTCGGTCGGCGCCGAAGAGCACAAAATGGGCGTCCGAGGGTCTTCCACCACCCCGCTCAATTTTGAAAACGCCCCGGTGCCCGTCGAAAACGTGCTGGGTGAGATTGGCAAGGGCCATCGAATCGCCTTCAACATTCTCAATTTCGGCCGGCTCAAGCTGGGCGCCGGCTGCGTGGGCGCTTCCAAGTATTTGATCGCCGAGGCCGCTCGTTGGGCGAACGAGCGCCACGCTTTTGGCCGCAAAATCGCCGATTTCGGCCTCATCAAGGAAAAACTCGGAGAAATGGTCGCCCGCGCCTACGCGGTGGAGGGTGTTTCCTACCGGACCTCCGGCACGATCGAACGGGCGCTCGAAGGCGTGCATCCGGCGGCCCCAACCGCCGCCCAGGAAACCATGGCGGCGCTTCAGGAATACGCGGTGGAATGCTCCATCCTCAAGGTGATGGGGACCGAAACGCTCGACTTCATCGCCGACGAAACCGTTCAGATTTACGGCGGCTACGGCTTTTCGAGCGATTATGAGATTGAAAAAGCCTTTCGCGACCAGCGCGTGAACCGGATTTTCGAAGGCACCAACGAGATCAATCGCCTGCTGATGACCGAAATGCTGATGAAGCGCGCCATGAAAGGCGAGCTGGCCCTGCTGCCAGCGGCGCAAAAACTGCTGGACGAAATGCTGAGCCTTCCTTCGCCGAGTGGCGTCGAAGACGGCCAGCCGCTCGCCGACGTGGCCGCGCTGGTCGAGGGCCTGAAGAAGACGGTGCTCCTGGTGGCCGGCGCCGCCGCGCAAAAATTTATGGCCGCGCTGCCGGAAGAACAAGAGTTGGTGGGAGCCGTTAGCAATCTGGTCATGGAAACTTACGCGACAGAAACGGCTCTGCTGCGCGCCCGCAAGAAAATCGCCCGCTCGAGCGAGCCAGCCGCGCGCGCCGAAGCCGACGCGACTTCTGTTTACGCCTATGAGGCGGCCGACCGCGCGGAAATCGAGGCCCGGCGAGCCTTAGCTCGAATCGCCGAAGGAGATCTGCTGCGCGCGTATTTAGGCGCCTTGCGCCGCTTCCTGCGCCGCCCTTCCCCCGATCGGATCGGCTTCCTGCGCCGCCTCGCCGATCGCGCGCTCGAATTGAACCTCTACCCCTTCGCTTGATTCGCCCCGCCCATCCGCTTTCGCTTGCCGCCGGCCCGCCGACAACTATAAGATACCGCTGACGGGCCGGGAACCTGCGCGTCGAGCGACGTCCGCCCGTGGAGGCTGCACCATGTTCCATCGCGCCTTGCGTATGCTTGCGCTGAGCTTGATGGCCGGCGCGATTTCGAGACCGGCCCGCTCCCAAGAGCCTCCGCCGACCCTGGCGCTGGGTTCCGTCGCGCCCAATTTTTGCCTGCCGGGCGTGGATGGCAAGACCCACTGCCTTAAAAATTACGCCGCCGCCAAGGTCTTGGTGGTCATTTTCACCTGCGACCATTGTCCGATGGCGCAGCTTTACGAAACGCGCATCAAGCAGTTGGTGGATCGCTTCAAAGGCCGGAGCGTCGCCTTTGTGGCCATCCAGCCCAACAATCCCCAGGCCGCTCGGCTGAGCGAGCTAGGCTACACCGATCTGACCGATTCGTTCGCGGACATGAAAATTCGCGCCGCTTATCGGCGCTTCAATTTTCCTTACCTCTACGACGGCGACACGCAAAAGGTCGCTCGCGCTTACGGGCCCACCAACACGCCCAACGTGTTTGTGTTTGACGCCGCGCGGAAGCTGCGCTACGAAGGCCGGGTGGACAACAATCCTCGCCCCCAGTACGTCACGCGCCAAGACGCGCGCCTGGCCATTGATGAAGTCCTCGCCGGCCAGCCGGTCCTGGTGCCCAAAACGCCCGCCATCGGCTGCTCGATCAAATGGATTTACAAGCAGAAAGGAAGGGCCGCTGAGCTGGCGCGCATTGACAGCGAGCCCGTAACGGTCAGGCCCGCAACCGCCCGCGAGTTGAAGGCTCTGCGCAAGAATCCCACCGGCAAGCTCCTGCTAGTGAATTTCTGGGCCACTTGGTGCGGCCCTTGCGTCGAGGAATTTCACGATCTCGAGACCATGGTCCGCATGTACGGCCGCCGCCCCTTCGATCTCGTCACCGTGAGCGTCAATTACCCCGACGAACAGCCCACCGTCTTGCGCTTTCTTGAGAGGGAGCACGCCACCTCGGAAAACCTGATCTTCGGCTCGCCGCAGCTCTATGACTTGATGGCGGCGTTCGATCCCCAGTGGAACGGCACCGTCCCTTACACGGTCTTGATCAGCCCGGCCGGCAACGTGGTTTACCGGCACGTCGGCGCCATTGACGCGCTCAAAGTTCGCCGCTTGATCCTCGCCAATCTTCCCGATACCGGCGGCTACAGTGGCATCCACGCCTATTGGCATCAGTCGGTCTATGGACCCTGAGGGCGCGCGGTGGGCTAGGGCGCCTATTTCGATCCAAGGAGCATTCCATGCGGCAGGGGCATCGAGTTTTTGCGGCTTGTCTGGCGTTGGCGATTGTTTCTCAGGGGGCGGCCGCTGGCGCTCGATCGAGCCGGCCCAAGTGGGTGGGATCGTGGGCGACGGCCGAGCAAATTCCCGAGCCGGCGAACGCTCTCCCGCCCGCTGATCTCCGCGACGCCACGCTGCGCCAGATTGTGCGCTTATCCCTCGGCGGCGCGGTGCTTCGCGTGGCGATCTCCAACGCTTTTGGCAGGACGCCTCTTCATCTGATTTCCGCCCGCATCGCCGTGCCGCTCTCGCCCGCTTCACCCAAAATTGACGCCGCGACCAGCCGGCCGTTGACCTTTTCCGGACGCCCCAGCGTCACCATTCCCGCCGGTGCCGAATATGTTTCTGATCCCGTTGCTTTCACGGCCGCGCCGCAATCGAACCTGGCCGTCAGCTTTTACATTGGCCGGCCCGCCGAGGGCGAGACCAGCCATCCAGGCTCGCGCGCCACTTCCTACCTCGCGCCTGGCAATCACGTGGCCGGCCCCGACTTGCCGGGCGCGATGAAATTCGATCATTGGTTTTACCTGGCGGGCGTGCAGGTCTCGGCCCTACCCAGCGCCGCTGCCATTGTGGCGTTGGGCGATTCCATCACCGATGGCCACGCTTCGGCCACCAATGGAAACAACCGCTGGCCCGACGATTTGGCGCGCCGCCTGCTTCGCGCCATGCCGGGGCGACCGCTGGGCGTTCTTAACGAAGGCATCGGCGGCAACCGCTTGCTGCTCGACGGGTTGGGACCGAACGCCCTCGCCCGCTTCGACCGCGACGTGCTCGCCCCGCCTGGAGTTCGCTATCTGATCGTGCTCGAGGGCATCAACGATATCGGAACCTTCGGCCTCACCGGCAACCGGTCGCCCGCCGCCCACCGCGCCTTGGTGCGCAGGATCATCGGAGCTTACCAGCAGATCGTGCTCCGCGCGCGCGAGCACGGCATTCGCGTTTTTGGCGGTACGCTCACGCCTTTCGTCGGCTCGGCGTACTACCACCCGGGGCCGCTCAGTGAAGCCGACCGCCAGGCCGTCAATCGCTGGATTCGCGCCCCGGGCCATTTTGATGCGGTGATTGATTTTGACAAGGTGCTGCGCGACCCGACGCGGCCCCACCGACTTCTGCCGGCGTACGATTCCGGCGATCACCTGCACCCCTCGCCCGCCGGATATCAGGCCATGGCCAACGCGGTCCCGCTCTCCCTCTTTGCCCGCTGACCGTTGCCCCGCCTAGCGCGCCGCGCTTTCACGCCAGCCAAAACTATCGGGCGAGCCGTTGGGGTGCGCCGTCCACCGGATCGGCTTTGTGCCGCACCCTTGCCCCTTCGTAAAGCTCGCCACTTTGCCGCCCAGCGCTTTCACCTGGGCGCGGTAGCAATCCCCCAGCGAGTCCGTGAAGGCGAAGGCCTGGGTGCTGCTCTGGTCTCTGTTGCCGGAGAGGCCCAGATGGCCGGCCTTGAAGCTGAAGGTCACTTGGTCCGAGGTGTTGCGCGTATTCTGAAGGCGGGCCTGATAGGGTGGCAGCCCGGCTTGCCGCTGCTCGATGCGCTTGTCGAAGACTTGCTGCAAATGAACGTGAAGCGTGCGGCTGCGGCCGGGGTTGGCGCGCCTCAGCACGTTGACTCTGAGCGAGTAGTCGAGCCTGCGCTCGAATACCCGTTGCCCAGAGGTTCCGCCGCTCGTGCGGCGGGTGCTTTCGACGTGCCACGTCTGCTCGGTCACGTGTCGGTGGGTCTGGGCGTTGAGGGTGGTGAATCTTTGCGTGTTGGCAAAGCTGAGGCTCTGTTCCACGCGGGTGCGCACCCGCCCGGCAGGAGTGTCCACGTAGCCCGCGAGCACGTAGCTTTGTTTCGCCCGCGTCAGCACCTCGCCGTTCACCTCCGCGGGATCCTTGCCGAGCGTGCTGCTGACCGTGGGTTCGAGGCGCGCGCCGGCGAGCGTGTTGCGCGTTACGGCCCCCCCCGTCCGTTCAGCCTTCGCGTCGCGGTAAACCAGCACCGCGGCGGCCACCGAGAAGTAGTGGTTCGCGCCCAGCACCCGCACCCCGACCGAATGCGGCGCTCCGTCATCGAGCAGCCCCGCGAACGGTGTCAGGTCAACCCGGGTGGGCATAAAGTTCAAGGTCTCGACCCCGGGCGTCGGTCGCCAAAGAAAGGGATCAATGCCTCCCGTGTAAACCCACGGATAGATCGGCGCCAGTCCCGCCGGCTGCCCATCAATCGTCACCTCAACTTCGCGGTAGCTGCCCCCGCCGCAGGCGCGCGGGTGTACCGGCGCTCCCTTATAGCTCCGCTTCATGGCGAACGCCGTGGTTTGCTCGATGTACCGGTTCGGCAGGCAGGTGTACCAGAACTCGTCGTGGAACTGGCTTTGCGCGAACAGGTCCATATAGACGCGCGTCGTGTTCCGCGGAAAAACTATTCGGCGCCGCAGTTGATCCTCGCCGCTCTGGAGGTTGGCGGGCGTATGGCTCGCGCCGTTCAGCGGGATCACCTCATCCGGAGTTCTGGGCGCGGGGAAGCTTTTGTCGGCGGGGTAGAACAGAAGCCGCGCGCTCGCGTGGATGATGCTGGGGCGCATTCGGTCCACCCAGTTGTTGATCAGCGCGACGCCTTGGCCGGGCGAACGCAGCAGGCTGGCGTAGTCGGTGAGGTCGCGCTCCACCTGCCAGCTCGGACCGAACTTCGGCGACGGCTCTTCCGTCGTGCCAAAGTATAAATTGACGTCGTCGAGCCATATCGAGGCGGTGCGATCATATTGGATGCCTCGATCCACACGGAAGTCGGCCTCGAGCACGACCTTGGCCCACGCCCCTTTGCACCCGCTCGGCGGCTGGTAGCTGAATCGGTGCGGCACCGAACCCATGCGCGTGTCCAAGCCGGCCGGCCCAAAGCTCTCCTGGGGGAAAAGCTGCACGACGCAGGGCGTGGTGCCCGGTCTCGGAACGGGAGGGTCCGCGATGGCAACGTTGGGTGAGCCGACCACCGGCTGGCTCGGCGCGCTGAGCGCCCGGCCACCCGCCAGAGTTACAGCGAAACCGGCCAGCAACACGACGCTCAGCCGGCAAACCAGCTTCCGTGACATGCGACACGCTCCCTTCTTGGATGGCTCCGCTCGCGGGCGGCGCTACCCGCGCGCATTTTCTCACGGGCGCGGCCCGTTCTGCCAGCCCGGAGCGCAAGTTCGTAGCGCCCGCCTTCAGGCGGGCAGGGTCCGATGCCGAGCTCAAGCGCCCAGTCGTCTCGCAACGGCGCGGCTTCGATAGGCCCGGCGGCTCGATTGACCGGCTGCCGTCGAAATGCTATCTTCGAGCTTGTTGACGGGCGCCGGCCCGGGGAGCCAACGTGACCGAACGCGAATGGCAGCGGATCGAGAACACGATGAACTTCATCGTGGAGCATCAGGCGGAGTTCGACGCGCGGCAGGCGAAGCTCGAGCAGAACTTTGCCGAAGCCTCGCGCCGCATGGACCGCATGGAGCGTTACGCCGACCGCATGATCCGCACCGCCGACCGGCGATTCGAACGCGCCGAGGCGAGGCTCGAACGCGCCGAGGCGAGGCTCGAACGGGGCGAGGGGCGGCTCGAAAAGGCCGACGCCGAAAGGGCCGAACTGCGCGCCGCCCTTAAGTCTTTCCTTCTCTCCATGCGCCGTTCCCAAGGCAACGGCAAAACCGAGCGGGCTAGCGACGCTCGGTGCCCTTCCTGACCGCGTTTTTTCTTCCCGATAGTAAACCCGCGGGCCATCCCCCAGCCTAGAAGGCGACGCTCCGCGCCCGCCGTGCAATACCGTTCGCCTCTTCGAGGCTAGAGCCCCGTGCGCCGGCTCGCATCGCGATACGCGCACCATTCGCATCCCGGCGAGCCCACCGGCGGGGCTGTCTGATCTAGGACATCAAGCACCTCGTCCATGAACTGAAGGAACTCCTCGTCTTGGCGCGAAATTTCAATCCACGTCATGGATCCCTCAAGTGAAGCGCCGCCTTGAGGCTCCGCTTTGAAGATTTCCGGCTCGTAAACGACCAAGCCAAGTCGCGTCACGGGCTTCAGCACGAACTTCCCCGGCGCCGCGTTTTCTAAACTCAGCGCGTAAGCGTTCAATTGCCGAGCATAAAGCGGGAGGTGCTCTGATTTCGTCTCCGAAGTCTTAAAGTCAATCACCGCGTAAGACCCGTCGTCAAGTTTCAGGACGGTATCGAGCTTCCCGCGGATGAAGAACTGTGACTGGTGGCTTCCCGCTGAAAGTGGAACCGACTCAACCCATTTGTCGCCGCCTTCGACCCTCCCGGCGGGCAGGGAGGCTAGCAGGTCGCGGGTGCGCTGGCCCGCGAAGAATTCTTTCATTTGGAGGTCAATCGCCGTGAATATCTCATGACCTCGATGGACGCCCAAGCGCAACGGCAAGCCCGGCAAAGCGATACCCTGCGGAAATCCCACCTGGACTCGGCGCTCGACAGGCCAAGAAAGGACGCACCCATGACCGAGAGGTCCAGAAACACCCTAAGAATCCTACGAGCAAAACTCCTGAGCGAGGCAAGAACCCTCCGCCAGAACGCCGCCGTCAGCGCGACCTGCGGAGACCACGAAGAAGCCGAGGCAATCTTCGCAACCGCCGACGGCCTCAACCGCGAAGCGGACGCCATCACCGACGCGCTCGAAAGCGAGAACCAATGAGCCTCTACAAAACCACCAAAGGAACCTGGGGCGTGGACTGGCGGGACGAGCACGGGCGACGGCACCGGCGGGAAGCGGGCGACGAAGCCACGGCCCGCGCTCTCGAAGCCACGCTCCACCAAACCACCGCGCAAGCCAAACACACGCTCCGCCACGTCACGCCGCTCTCGCTCGCCGAGGCGCTCACACTCTTCCACCAAAACCAACCCACCGCGAAATCCACGCAACTCCAAGAGCGGCTGCAAATCCAGCTCATCGCCCGGCAACTCCCCAACGACCAAATCCAGCAACTCTCATCGCGCGATCTCCTCGACTGGGCGCAAAAGCAACGCGAGCTTTACGGCCCCAACACGCAGCGCACAAAGTTCGGCATCCTCAAGCGGCTCTTCGCGTGGCTCGAAGAAGCGGGCCTCGCCCACAACATCGCCAGCTCCCTGCGCCCACCGCGACCCGCGCTCGGCAGGTCACACATCATCAGCTACGCCGAGGAAACCGCGATCCTGGCCGCCACGCGCCAATCACGCCTGCTGCTCCGCGTCCTGCTCGGCCTGGACGCGGGCCTCAGCATCGCCGACGCCGCATCCCTCCGCCGCTCACACTGCGACCTCGAACACAAACTCATCGCGCACACGCGGCACAAAACCCTCGCGCAAGTGCTCATCCCCATGACCGCACGCCTCCACCAGGCCATCTCGCAAGCCGCAACCGGCCTCGGCCCGCAAGCGCGGCTCACCAGCACGCGCGAGATAAAAAGACCCACGGACTTCATCGAACAACTGCGCCTCCGCAGCGGAGTTCCATTCACCTTCCACGACCTCAGACGCACATTCGCAACCCGGCTCGCGGCAACCACCACCAATCCCATCGTCATCACGGCGCTGCTCGGCCATCGCATTCCCTGGGCCGTGCAGCTCGCATACGTCAAACCATCCGAAGAGCTGCTCCGCCAGGCCATCGCGGAAATGGAAGCCGCAAACCCAAACTGCCAACCGCAACATCTCCCGGATCCGGGAAAAGCACCAACCCCGGGATGCTGGCACTGCCACGGGACAGGCAAATGCCCGTGTCACATCTACTGCATCGTGTGCCGGGCAGAATCCATCGGCACCAACTGGCAACCCGAAACCGTGGACTTCCACGGCGGGCAAAACCCCGTGGACTTCCACGTCGCCAACCCAAGAATCGAGATTGGCTGGAGGGAGGAGCGACTGAAAGGTCGTTCACCCTCGCGGGATGTGTGTTATAGAGATTTTGGAAGAAATCTTTGACGCAC